>NZ_LIRL01000349.1 GCF_001419795.1 Streptomyces niveiscabiei | reverse complement strand
CCCCACGACAGCGCCCCCACCGGCCACCGCCCACCACGGAACCGGCGTACCCGACATGACCCCGTGCCCGACGGCGGCGAGCAGCGCGCACACGGCGGCGAACACGCCCGCCCGCAGCGCGCGGCACCACCCTCCGACGGTCATCGCACCCCCTCCGCACCAGAAGTCGGCCGATACCCGCTCCGAGTTCCCGACCCTTGCTGGTGGCGTACGTCACGCCGACGGGAAGAAGCCTCGCCTGTTGCCGCCACCGGTGACGCCCCACCTCCGCGTTGACCTTCAAGTTGGTCGAACCCCAATGATGGCGAGGTGCCGAACCCCGACCTGATGCCCATCGGCGTCTTCGCCCGACGCAGCGGCCTGACCTCCAGCGCGTTGCGTTTCTACGCCGACTCCGGGCTGCTCCCCCCTGCCGAAGTGGACCCGCTCACGGGCTACCGCTACTACGCCGCCAACCAGCTCGCGCGGGCCACCGCCCTGCGCCGGCTCCGCGAGATCGCCATGCCCCTCGCCACGGTCGAGGCGGTCCTGGACGCCGAGGCCGGAGAGGCGGCACGGCTGCTCGACGAGCATGTCGCCCGGATCGCCGAGGACGCGGCGGCGGCCCGGCAGAAGGCCGCCGCCGTCAAGGCCGCGCTCGGCGGCGACGTACCCGGCGTACTGATCGCCCTGCTCAAGGGACCCATGCTGGCGGACGCAGTCGAGCAGGTCCTCACCGCGACCGCGCACGAGCCGGGCATGGCGGTGCTCGCCGGCCTGCACCTGGAGGCGAGTCACGAGGAGATCGCCCTCACGGCGACGAACCGGTACCGGCTCTCCACCCGGACCCTGGTACCGGTGCGGCCGGCGGAGCGGACGTGGGCCGGCACGATCGACGGCGACGACCTGCGAGCCGCTGTCGCCACCGTCCGGCGCAGCGCGCTGGTCCGCGTCGAAGCGGTGCCGCACGGAATCCGGCTGCGGATGCCCGAACGCGAGGACCGCTACTGCCGCTCCCTGCCCGAGGACTTCCCCGACCACCGGCTGATGCTCGCCTCCCTCGGCGAGACCAGCACCCGCGCGACGGTCCCGAAGGCTCTGCTGCTGCGCGCCCTGGAAGAACACCCCGGCGAACGCGTCACGCTGCACATCTCCGCTCACGGAGTGACCGTCCGCCCCTCGCACGACAACGACCCCGATGACCGGCTCCCCGCCACCGTGACGGGCGAGCCCCTCCAGATCCGGTTCGAGATGACCACGCTCTATCCCGCCGTGAGCACCGCCATCGGCCCCGACGTCCTGCTCGACCTGCGGGGCCACGACAGACCCGTCACGATCCGTTCCGCCGACCGCGGCGACCTCACCACCCTGGCCATGCCCGTCCAGCCCGCCCCCTGAGACCGACGAGGAACAACGTCATGCCCCCCGCACCCGATCCCACCATGGACGCCATCACCCAGGCCGTCACCGAAGGCCGAGCGGGCCACGTCGCGTCCGCCCGCCACAAGCTCCTGGCCCTGTGGTCGGCGGTCGGCGTCACCGGCGACCCGCTGCACCGCTGCTCACTCGCCCACCACCTGGCCGACCTCCACGACGACCCCGCCCAGGCCCTCGCCTGGGACGTCCGGGCCCTGGACGCCGCCGACGCCGTGACCGACCAGCGCGTCCAGGAGCACCACGCCGGCCTGCACATCGCCGGCTTCTACCCGTCCCTGCACCTCAACCTGGCCGACGCCTACCGCCGCCTCGGCTCCTTCGAGGCGGCGGCCGAGCACGTCGAGGCAGCCAGGGAACACGCCCCGAGCCTCCCCCAGGACGCGTACGGCGCCTTCCTGCGCACCGCCCTCGACGAGGTCGCGGAGGCCGTCTCCCGCCGGGACAGCACCAAGCGCCCCTGACACCGTGCGGCACGAACGCTCGCGATCACATCCGGAACTCCCGGATCACGGTGTTCCGGAACACCGCGGGGCCGCCGATGGTGAACAGGGCGAGCCCGGTGTCGGAGGGGTCGGGGAAGACCTCGGTCGTGTGGGTGTAGCGCCCGTCGCCGATGAACATCTCGACGGACGTCCGGTCGACGAGGATGCGCAGCGAGGCCGTGCCGGTGGACAGGTCGTAGGGCGTGCGGCTCTCCTGCCAGCGGTCGGAGGGGCTGACGGTGTTGCCGCGGTTGACGAAGGCGTAGGTGTCGTAGACGCCGGCGTCGATGTGCCGGGCGCCGTCCGGGGAGCGCCTCAACTGGATCCCGGCGCCGGTCAGTTGGTTCCAGGTGATCGTGCAGGTCAGTTCGTACGCCGTACCGGTGTAGGGGAGCAGCCGTGAGCCGTCGACGGCGAGATCACCGAGGTCGATCTCGCGGGACACGTACCGGTCGAGCGCCGCCACGGGCTGGGACGCCAGGTAGTACGCCCCCGCCCCGTCCCGCCGCAGTCGCACCTCGCGGACGATGGAGTCGGTGCCGTTGAAGCCGTCGCACTCCATGGTGGGGGTCGTGCCGGCGTAGTCCCAGTGGTTCAGCCACCCGATCGCGTGCCGGACCGCCGGGTCGAGCGCCCCGGCCGCGTCCCGTTTCTCGAAGGTGACCGCCGCGTACCAGTCCCAGCCGTGGTCGAGCCACTGCGGGTCGGGTGCGTCGGCGGTGAACGTCGTGCCGTCGAAGGACCCCGTCCAGTACGCGTACGTGCTGGGCAGTCCGGCCCCCTTGGCGTTGGCGCTGACGCCGAGGACCCATTTCCAGGTGCCGTCGTCCGCCCTGATCCGGAAGAGGTCGGGGCACTCCAGCACGCCGATGCCGCCCTTGACGAACCCGCCGACGTAGGCCCACGTCCTGAGGTCGGCCGAGTGGTAGAACCCCACCTTGTCGTTCTCGGCGAGCAGCATCACCCACCGTCCGCGCTCCTCGTCGCGGATCACCTTGGGATCGCGGAAGTCCCGCACGCCGGGGTTGGGCAGGACGGGCGCGGTGCCGTGGTGGGTGAAGTGCCGGCCCCCGTCGGTGGAGTAGTACAGGTACTGGGCCTGCGTGACGTCGTCGGGCGCCATGGTCGCGAGGACGATGACCGCGCCCGCGCCGAACCCGGCCGTGTTGTCGGTGTCGACGACCGCCGAGCCGGACCAGACGTCGCCGTTGGGGGTGGTGTTCTTCGGTACGGCGATGCCCCGGTCGGTGAAGGTGACGAGGTCGGTGCTGGTGGCGAGGCGCCAGGCGGTGCCCGCGGTGGTGCCGCCGGTCGAGTAGTCGGGGTTGTAGAGGTAGTAGTAGTGGTACTCGCCGTCGATCCAGAGGGGCCGTTGGGGGTCGTTCATCCACTGGTCGGGCACGGTGAAGTGGTAGTCGGCGCGGTAGCTGCCCGCGCAGGCGGCCACCGCGGGACCGGGCCGCAGGACGAGTCCCGCGGCCGAGGCCGCCAGCAGCGACCGTCTCGACAGATACCTGGGCATGGTGCGGCTCCCTTCCCCGACTCCGTCGTCAGGATGGCCGGAACCCTACCCCTAACTCGTTAAAGGTCAACCCTTCCGCACCCCTGACTCCCCACCCGTACGCACCCCTTGACAGAGCATCAGCGCGTTCTCATCATCGGGGAGTCAAGTTGGGCTAACACGAGTTAGGTCCGTCGATGACCCACCCGTTCCTCTCCCGCCGGGACCTGATGCGCTACGGCGCCTACGGTGCCGGCACCGCCGCGCTCGCCGGTGTCACGGCCAACTGGGACCGCCTCACCGGCGCCGACATTCCCGGCCGCGACGACGGCTCGCTCGTCATCGCCACCCTGGGCTCCGCCTTCGACCCCGCGACGCAGCGCGCCCTGCGCGACGGGTTCCGCGCGGTCCACCCCGACATCAAGATCCGCATCAACGCCGTGCAGGCGTACGACTGGTCGGACTTCTTCTCCAAGATCCTCACGCAGATCGCGGCGGGCACCGCGCCGGATCTCGTGTACGTCGCCACCGAGGGCGTCCAGCTCTTCGCCCAGCGCCTCGGGGTCCCGCTGGACGCGTGGGTGAAGCGGGACGCGGCCGAGCTGCGCTCCTACTTCGCCGACGTCCACCCCTCGCTGGTCGAGTCGATGATGTACGAGGGGAGCCTGTACCAGCTGCCGGTCGAGTTCAACGCGGCCGACATGTACCTCAACAACCAGGCCCTGGAACGGGCCGGCGCGGTCCTTCCCCCCGACGACTGGGACCGCGACGACTTCACGGCGCTGCTGCGGTCGCTCAAGCGCGCGGGCGGCGACCGGTTCACCCCGTACTTCTGGACGAACCGGCTGTGGGGCGGGGTGGTGCCGTGGCTGTTCGCGAACGGCACGAACCTCCTCGCCGAGTCCAAGGCGCCGGGCGGCGACTGGCTGTGGGACGCCTTCTACCCCGAGGCCCAGCGGCGCGGGCGGGGCGGCGGCTACCGGTGGACGACTCCGCAGGCCGACTCCGAGCGGGTCGCGGAGGTGTACGACTACCTCGCCGGGCTCATCCAGGAGGACCTGTGCACACGGCCCGAGGGGGGTGACGGGCGCAACCTGGTCGGCGTGTTCTCCACCGGCCGGGTCGGGGTGACCCCGGCGGGCGGCTTCTGGGCGGGGGGCCTGCATCTGGCGGGGATGGAGCCGGACGCCTACGACGTCCGGTACTTCCCCCGCTGGCGTACACAGCGCCACCAGTTCGGCGCCGCCGGGTACGCGCTGCTGCGGACGTCGACGATGCGGGACGAGGCCTGGGAGTTCATCAAGTACACGGCCCGCGAGGACGTCATGACCCGGCTCTTCGCCGCCAACCAGACGACCCCGGCCCGGCGTTCGATGGTCAACGCCGCCCGCTACCGCTCGACCGGGCCGTCCCACTGGCAGACCTTCTACGACACCCTCGACAAGATCCCCTCGACCGGCCCGATCCCGGCTCCGCCGCAGGTCAACGAGGTCGAGCAACTGCTGATCAAGCACACCGGAACCGCGCTGGCGAGCCCCGGCTCGGTGCGTCCGGCGCTGCGACGGCTCCAGGGGGACCTGGAGAAGGCCATGGAGCGTGAGCTGTGACGGACACCGAGATCAGGCCCGTACGTCCGCTGCCGGTCCCCACCCGGGAGGCGCCCCCGCGCGGCCGGGCCAACCGGCTGCTCGCCGTGCTGTTCCTCGCGCCGACCGTCGTCGGGATCGTGGTGTTCACGGTCGTCCCGATCGTCGGGTCGGTCGTGCTCAGCTTCTTCCGGTGGGACGTGATCGACGATCCGGCGTGGGCGGGAGGCGCCAACTACCGGGAGATCCTCACCGATTCGACGGTTCTGGTGTCCTTCCGGAACACGCTCGTGTTCATGGTCCTCGCGGTCGCGCTGCAACTGGTGATCGCGCTGGTGCTGGCGATCGCGGTGAACGGGCGGATGCCGGTGTGGCTGCGGTCGGTGTTCCGGTCGGCGTTCTTCTTCCCGCTGGTGCTGTCCGCCGCGTCGATCTCGGTGGTGATGAAGTACCTGTTCAACCAGGACTTCGGCCCGGTGAACTGGCTGCTGGGCACGGTCGGCATCCCCTCGGTGCCCTGGCTGACGTCGGAGCACGGGGCGATGGCGGCCGTCGTCCTGGCGTACGTGTGGCAGCAGTTCGGGTTCTCGTTCCTGCTGTTCGTCGGCGGCCTCAACACCATCCCGAAGGAGGTGCACGAGGCGGCGGCCCTCGACGGGGCGGGCGGTCTGCGCAAGCACCTCGCGATCACTCTGCCGCTGCTGTCGCCGACGCTCCTGGTGGCGTCCGTGGTCGGGATCATCAACGCGCTCCAGGTCTTCGAGCAGCCGTACGTCCTCACGGCCGGCGGTCCCGGCGACTCGACGCGCACGGTCGTGATGGTCATCTACGAGACGGCGTTCGAGCAGCTGCGTTTCGGCGAGGCGTCCGCCGTGGGGGTTCTGCTCTTCGTGCTGATCATGGCGGTCACCGCCCTCCAGTTCCGGCTCAGCCGGCGTTTCGTCCACTACCAGTGAGCCGGGTGAGCCCTTTGAGTACGTCCTCCCTTTCCGCGGCGCGGCTGCGGCCGTGGGCCCGGGTCGCCGGTCTCGCGGTGTGCGCGCTGCTGACGCTCGGTCCGGTGATCTGGACGGTGTCGACGTCGCTGCGGACCCCCGCGCAGTCCTTCGACCTGCCGCCGAAGATCGTCCCGGCCGATCCGACGCTCGACGCCTATCGCGGGGTGTTCGACCAGATCGACGTGTGGCTGTACGCGCTGAACTCGACGCTGGTGACCGGGCTGATCGCGGCCGGCCAGATGGTCACGGCGGGGCTTGCCGGGTACGCGTTCGCGCGGCTCGAATTCCGGTTCAAGAAGCCGCTGTTCGCGCTGGTGCTGGCGACGATGATGGTGCCGTTGCAGGTCACGATCGTCCCCGTCTTCCTGGAGCTGAAGGAGCTGGGGCTCACGGACACCCTGCTCGGGCTGATCGTCCCCGCGTTCCCGACCGCGTTCGGCACGTTCCTGATGCGGCAGTACTTCCTCGGCATGCCGAAGGACCTCGGCGAGGCCGCGATGATCGACGGCGCGGGTCCGTGGCGGGTCTTCCGGTCCGTGTACGCGCCGCTCGCGGCTCCCGGGCTCGCCGTCGTCGGCGTCCTCGCCTTCAACTACCACTGGAACGAGTTCTTCCGGCCGCTGATCCTCGAAACGTCCTCCGAGAACCTCACGCTGCCGCTCGGCCTGGTCTCCCTCCAGGGCAACCTCGGCACCGGCTCGATCTCCGTCGTCCTGGCCGGGGTCGTCCTGTCCATGCTTCCCGCCGTCGCCGTGTTCGTCGTCGGCCAGCGCCCTCTGCGCGAGGGCATCACGTCCGCAGGAGTCAACCGTTGAGTCACCGTCCGCGCTACCGGGTCCGACCGCCGGCCAACTGGATCAACGACCCGAACGGGCCCGTGCGTTGGGGAGGGCGCCATCACCTCTTCTACCAGCACAACCCCGAGGCGCCTGTGCATACGAACGTGCACTGGGGGCACGCCTCCAGCGCCGACCTCGCGCACTGGGACGACCACGGCATCGCCCTGCGGCCCGTCGCCGGGGGCCCCGATGAGGCGGGGTGCTGGTCGGGGTGCGTCGTGGACGACGACGGGGTCGCGACCGCCGTGTACTCCGGGATCCGCCACGGCCATCAGGGGCTGAGCGCGATCTGCCTGGCCGTCGCCGAGGACGACGGACTGCTCGCCTGGAAGCAGCTCCCGGAGCCGGTCGTCCCGGGTCCGCCGCCCGGCCTCGACGTGACGATGTTCCGCGACCCCTTCGTCTTCCGGTTCGCGGGCCGCCGCTGGGCGCTGGTCGGGGCGGGGCACGCCGACGGTACGCCGTCGGTTCTCGTGTACGACTGTGAGGATCTGTACGCGTGGCGGTTCGCCGGGGTCCTGCTGGACGGGCGGGACCCGGTGGCGGCGCGGGTCTTCGGGACGCGGGCGATCGGGTGGGAGTGTCCGCAGCTGTGGGCGAGCGATGGGGGGTGGACGCTGGCGGTGGCGCTGTGGGACGGGGACCCGCTGAGCACGGCGTACCTCGCCGGGCAACTGGTCGAGAGTGACGGCGGGTTGAGGTTCGCGGCGCGTGGGGGCGGTCCGCTGGACCACGGGCGCGACTTCTACGCCCCCGCTGTCCTCCAGGACGCCGGGCGCGCTCTTCTGTGGGGCTGGTCCTGGGAGGCGCGTGCGCGTGAGGAGGTGGAGCGGGCGGGCTGGTCGGGGGTGCTGACGGCGCCTCGGGTGGTGGCTCTGCGGGAGAACGGGACGCTGCGGGTCGCGCCGGCACCGGAGCTGGAACTCCTGCGCGGGAACGGTCCGTTCGGCGCCGGGCCGCTGCCTTCCGCATACGACCTGCTGGTGACCGCCCGATCGGCGGCGACCGTGCGGCTGCTGCGGGCGGCGTCCGGGGCGGAACTCGCCGTGCGGATCGACCCGTCGGGCGGCACGGTGACGGTGGACCGGGCGGGGTGGCCGCGGACCGGGCGGGACGACGGGGCTTCGCTGGTCCTGCCGGGCACCGCCGGTCGGGCTCTCGCCGTGCGGATTCTCGTCGACGGCTCCTTGTTCGAGGTCTTCGTGGGCGACCGGGTCTGCGCGACCGAGCGGGTGTATCAACGGGCCGATGATGTCGCGGAGTTGGCCGTGTCCGGGGCCGACGTCGAGGTCAGCTGGTGGGAGCTGGGCCCACCGAACCCCGGGTGACGACCGGGCACTCCAGGCGACGGGTCGTGACGGCGGGCGGGGTGCCCGTGGCGAGGGCGTCGAGGAGGAGGCGGACGGCCGTCTCCCCCATCGCGCGGTGCGGCAGCGCGACCGTCGTGAGGGGTGGGGTGAGGAACGCGGACATGTGCTCCTGGTCGTCGTAGCCGACGACGGAGAGGTCGGCGGGGACGTCGAGGCCGAGGCGTGCGGCGGCGTGCAGGACGCCTGCCGCGACGCGGTCGTTGTAGCAGACGATGCCGGTGGGACGGCGGTCTGCGGGGACGCCGTCGAGGAGCCGCAGCGCGCCTTCGTACCCGGCGCTGATCTCGCCTCCCGTCCGGGTGATCCACTCCTTCTCGGCGGTGAGTCCGACGGTCCGCAGCGCGTCCCGGAACCCCCGCAGCCGCTCGGCGCTGGCGATGTCGTCGAGGCCGCCGACGAGCGCGATCCGGCGGTGGCCCGCGTCGAGGAGGAGACGGGCGGCGCTGCGGCCACCGGCCCGCTCGGCGGGGATGACGGCCGGCAGCGACCCGTCCTCGGGAAGGCAGTTGGCGAACACGGCGTAGGTGCTGTGCAGGCCTTGCGGGACGCGTGCGCGGCGCAGGGACAGGGCGGCGTAGATGATCCCGTCGACCCTGCGGTCGAGGAGTTCCGCGACGGCCGCATCCTCGGTCGCCGGGTCCTGGCCCGAGTCGACGGTGAGGACGAGGTGGTCGGCGGAGCGGGCCGTGTCCATGGCGCCGCGCAGCAGCCGGCCGGCGAACGGGGAGGTCGCGATCTCGTCCGTGACCAGCCCGATCACGGCCGTACGGCTGCGGCGCAGGCCCCGGGCGACGGCGTTGGGCCGGTAGCCGAGCCGGGCCGCCGCCGCGCGGATCTTCTCCTGTGTCTCGGCGGAGAGGTTGCCTTCGGCGCGTCCGTTGAACACGAACGACACCGCCGTGTGGGACACCCCCGCGAGCCGCGCGACATCCCGCGAGGTCGCCCGCCCGACCCGCGCCTTCCCGACCCCGTCCATGCCCGTCCCCACCGACCTCGTCCGACCGGGTCAGCCTACCTGCGGACGGCCCTGGTGAGGGCCGCCGAGGGCGTGCGGGAGGGGCCCGGCCCGGTGCGTCTACACCGCGAGCCACACGGCCTGGTCCGGCGCCAGCGCGTCCCCCTCGACCGGCCCGCTGGCCAGCAGGACCCCGGTGTGCTCCGGCAGCGCGTACGGCTCGCCCGACAGGTTGACCACGCACACGAACCCCGGTTCGCGGCGGAACGCCAGCACTCCCGCCGTGTCGTCGATCCACGTCAACTCGCCGTCTCCCAGGGCGGGATGCTCGCGCCGTATCCGCAGGGCCGCCCGGTACAGCTCCAGCATGGACCGCGCGTCGCCGGTCTGCGCGGCCACGGAGTACGGCGCCCAGTCGGCGGGCTGCGGCAGCCAGGGCGCGGCGGCCCCCGCACCGCTGAAGCCGTACGGCGCGCCCGTCCCCGACCACGGGATCGGCACCCGGCACCCGTCCCGGCCGCGCTCGGTGTGCCCGGACCGCTCCCACACGGGGTCCTGGAGCACGGCCTCGGGAAGGTCCTCCACCTCGGGCAGCCCCAGTTCCTCCCCCTGGTAGACGTATGCCCCGCCGGGCAGCGCGAGGGTGAGCAGCGCGGCGGCCCGGGCACGGCGGTTGCCGAGCGCGAGGTCGGCCGGCCCGGCCGGGACGTACGACTCGTTGGCCACCCACTTCCGCGCGGCCTTGCGGCCGTACCGGCTGGCGTGGCGCATCACGTCGTGGTTGGACAGGACCCAGGTGGCCGGAGCCCCGACCGCCCCCAGCGTGGTGAGGGTGTCGTCGATGACGGCGCGCAGGTCCTTCGCGTCCCAGTCGGTCATCAGGAAGTCGAAGTTGAAGGCGGTGTGCAGGACGTCGGGGCGGACGTACGCGGCGAGGCGTTCGGGCGCGTCCGTCCACGCCTCGGCGACGAAGGCGCGGTCGCCCGGGTATGCGTCGGCGAGCCTGCGCCAGGCGCGGTAGATGTCGTGGACCTCGTCGCGGTCCCAGAACGGGTGGACGGCGTCCTCGGAGACCTCGGGGAGTCCGGGGTCCTTGACCAGCCCGTGCGCGACGTCGATCCGGAAGCCGTCCACGCCCCGGTCGAACCAGAACCGCAGGACGGACTCGAACTCGGCGTGGACGTCCGGGTGTTGCCAGTTCAGGTCGGGTTGCTGCGGGGCGAAGAGGTGGAGGTACCACTCCCCGTCGGCGACCCGCGTCCAGGCGGGCCCGCCGAACCGGGACTGCCAGTCGTTGGGCGGGAGCGCGCCGTCGGGGCCGCGCCCGGGCCGGAAGATGTACCGCTCGCGCTCCGGGCTCCCCGGCCCCGCCGCCGACGCGGCCTGGAACCAGGCGTGTTGGTCCGAGGAATGGTTGGGCACGATGTCCGGCACGATCCGGATGCCCAACGCGTGTGCCTCGTCGATGAGTTGTTCGGCGTCGGCCACCGTCCCGAACAGCGGGTCGATCTCGCGGTAGTCGGCGACGTCGTAACCGTGGTCGGCCATCGGCGACTTGTACCAGGGGTTGATCCACAGGGCGTCCACGCCGAGGGACTTGAGGTAGGGCAGCCGGGAGCGGATGCCGGCGATGTCACCGACTCCGTCGCCGTTCCCGTCGGCGAAACTGCGGATGTACACCTGGTAGATGACGGCGTCGCGCCACCAAGGGGGTGTGGGCACGGGGGCTCCTGGGTACGTCGGGCGGGCGGTGTTGTGCGTACACGGCGAAGGCTGCCCGTTCGGGACGGGATTCCACCGGGGCTCAGGTGCCCGTGTGCTTCTCCCGCCAGATCTCCGTGAACCGGTCCAGCAGCCGGGCCGCCGCGTTCACGTCGTCCGTGAGGGGGCGGTCGGCGTGTTCGGCGTCGAGCACCGACTCCGCCAGCTCCAGCGCGCGCCCGATGGGCAGGCCGGGCGCGGGTTTCACGTCGCGCAGCCGCAACGCCCGTACGGCGGCGACGAGTTCGCAGCCGACGACGAGGCGGTAGGCCCCGCAGGCGCGCAGGGTCTGCCGGGCGGCGAGGGACGCGAAGCTGGCCTGTTCCTCGACGCCCCGGGAGAGCACGGCGTGGCCGAGGGAGGCGGGGGCGGAGAAGGCGCGCAGGTCGCCGAGGGCGGCGCCGGCGGCGTACTCCAGGATCATCACGCCGGAGGAGCCGGGGCGGTCCTCGGCGAGGAAGGGGCGCAGGCGGGTGTAGGCGGGTTCGTTGAGGGTGGAGAGGCGGGCCGTGGACAGGCGGGCGACCTGGACCAGGGAGAGCCTGAAGTGGTCCAGGGCGAGGGCCAGTTGGGCCTGGTAGAAGCCGCCGTGGTGGTAGGCGGCCTGGTCCTCGGGGCAGATGAGGGGGTTCTCGGCAGCCGCGTTGATCTCGATGCGGAGGACGTCCTCCAGGGCGTCGGCGGCCTCGTGCGCGGGGCCGTGGATCTGGGGCAGGCAGCGGAAGCCGTAGGGGTCCTGGATGCGTCCGAGGGGCGGTACGGGGCGGTCCTCGGCGCCGATCAGCTCCCGCATCCGGCGGGCGACGTCGACGGAGCCCCGGTGCGGGCGGGCCGCGTGCACGGGGGCGGCGTACGCCTCGTGGGAGCCGTCCACGGCGAGCAGGGAGAGCGCGGCGACGACCTGGGTGGCCTCGACCAGGGCGCGCAGTTCGGTGACGGCGAGGGCGGCTTGGCCGAGGGTGAGGGCGTTGCTGCTGATGAGGGCGAGCGCGTCGTTGTTGTCGAGGGGCTGGGGTGCGGGTGCGCCGTCGCCGCGCCAGGGGTGTTCGCCGGCCAGCGCGAGGCCGGCTTGGGCGAGGGCCGCGAGGTCTCCGGTGCCGACGGACCCGAACTCGTTGACGACGGGGTGGGCGCCGCTCTCCAGGGCCTCGCAGAGCGCGGTGACGACGTCGGGGCGCAGGCCCGCTCCGCCGGCGAGGATCTGGTTGGCGCGGACGGCGAGCATCGCGCGGACCTGCCGGGCGGGGAGTTCCTCGCCGATGGCTCCGGCGTGGCTGCGCAGGAGGCGCAGTCCGTGGGCGGCGGCCTCCTCGGTGGGGACGTCCTCGCCCCGGTTGGCGCCGACGCCGGTGGAGCGGCCGTAGACGCGTCCGGTCGCGGCGATCTGCCGGGCGGCGTCCCAGACGTCGGCCGTGCGGCGCATCGCGTCGGTGCCGGGGACGGGGCGTGCGGTGCCGTCGGCGAGGCGGACGACGTCCGCGACGCCGAGCGCGATGCCGTCGAGGACGACGATGCCGCCCTGCACGGCCTCCCTGTTGTCCAGAATCCGAGACGACATTGAAGAAATAACCTCCCAGATGCGGACACTTAGTCCCACCTACCGATCATCCGCCACGATGGATCGGCGTCGAACCGTTGACAAGTTATTCAGTCGCGATGAACTCTGCATGACGTTATGCATCCCGGGCAAGGGGCACCACATGATCCAATTCGACGCGGTCCACAAGCGCTTCCCCAACGGCACGACAGCGGTGCACGACCTCACGCTGGACATGCCCGAAGGCGGCGTGACCGTCCTGGTCGGCTCCTCCGGCTGCGGCAAGACCACCACCCTGCGCATGATCAACCGGATGGTGGAACCGACCTCGGGCACCATCCGGGTCGCGGGCCGGGACGTCACCCGCCAGGACGCGGCCGACCTGCGCCGCTCCATCGGCTACGTCATCCAGCAGGCCGGTCTCTTCCCGCACCGCACGGTCCTCGACAACATCGCGACCGTCCCCCTCCTGCTCGGCCACGGTCGCCGCAAGGCCCGCGCCCGCGCCGGCGACCTCCTGGAGACCGTCGGCCTCGCCCCCGAGGTCGGCAGGCGCTACCCCCACCAGCTCTCCGGCGGCCAGCAGCAGCGCGTCGGCGTGGCCCGCGCGCTCGCCGCCGACCCGCCGGTCCTCCTCATGGACGAACCCTTCGGCGCCGTCGACCCGGTCGTGCGCACCCGGCTCCAGGACGAACTCCTGCGTATCCAGGGCGAGCTGGGCAAGACCATCGTCTTCGTCACGCACGACATCGACGAGGCTGTACAGCTGGGCACGATGGTCGCCGTGCTGCGTACGGGCGGCAAGCTCGCGCAGTTCGCGCCGCCCGCCGAGCTGCTCTCCGACCCCGCCGACGCGTTCGTCGAGGACTTCCTCGGCGCGGAGCGGGGCCTGAAGCTGCTGTCGCTCAAGAGCCTCGCGGGCGTCCCGCAGGGCCCGGCCCCCGAGGGCGGCGACTGGCGTCTCGTCCTCGACGAGGCGCGCAGGCCACGGCACTGGACGTCGGGGGACGCCGAAATTCCCGTACGGCCTCTGCGTGACAACGATTCCCTGCTGGCCGCGCTGGACGAGTCCCTCGCCTCCCCCACCGGCCTGATCGCCCGCGTCGACGCCGACGGCGTCCTGACCGGGGTCAGCTCGCGCGAGGACATCCACGACCACGCGGGGCACGCGCACGCCTCGGCGCGGGAAGGCAGCGCCGCGTGAACGTCGACTGGTCCTGGATAGCGGACCACACCGACGACCTCACCAGCCTCACCGTCTCGCACCTCCAGGCCGCCCTGACCGCCGTCCTGCTCGGCCTGCTGATCTCGCTGCCGCTGGCCGTGCTCGCGCACCGGGTCCGCGCCCTGCGCGGCGTCCTCCTCGGGATCTCGAACGTCCTGTTCACCATCCCGTCCATCGCGATCTTCGTGCTCCTGCTGCCGGTCAGCGGCCTCACCCGCACCACGACCGTGATCGGCCTGACCGTCTACACCCTGGTCGTCCTGCTGCGGAACACCGTCGAGGGCCTCGACTCGGTGCCCGCGAAGACCAAGGAGGCGGCCGTCGCGATGGGCACCCGCCCGCTGCGCGTCCTGCTCACCGTCGAGCTGCCCCTCGCGCTGCCCGTGATCATGGCCGGGGTCCGGATCGCCACCGTCATGTCGATCTCCCTCGTCTCCGTCGCCACCTACATCGGCGACGGCGGGCTCGGCCAGCTCTTCACCGACGGCTTCCAGCGCGACTTCCCGACCCCGGTGATCGCGGGCGTGGTCCTCACGATCCTCCTCGCGATCGTCGCGGACGCCGCGCTGGTCGCCGTCCAGTACGTCCTGACCCCGTGGCAGAGGCGGCGAGCCTGACATGTACGAACTCTTCGAGAACCTCGGCTCCTGGCTGACCAGCGGCGCCCAGTGGTCCGGCTCCGACGGCATCGCCCACCGGCTCGCCGAGCACCTCCAGTACTCGCTGATCGCCACCCTCGTCGCCGCCGCGATCGGCCTCCCGCTGGGCCTGCTCATCGGCCACACCGGCAAGGGCGCCTTCCTCGCGATCAACCTGGCGTCCTTCGGCCGCGCCCTGCCGACCGTCGGCCTCGTCGTCCTGGTCTTCCTCGCGGGCGGCCTGTCGATGCTGCCGGTGTACGTCGCGCTGGTCGCGCTCGCCGTCCCGTCCATCGTGACCAACACGTACGCCGGGATGACGGCCGTCGACCCGGACGTCAAGGACGCGGCGCGCGGCCAGGGCATGCGCGGCCACCAGGTCCTCCTGCACGTCGAGCTGCCGCTCGCGCTGCCGCTGATCATGACCGGGCTGCGGCTCGCGCTGATCCAGGTCGTCGCGACGGCGACCATCGCCGCGTACGTCTCCTTCGGCGGCCTCGGCCGGTACGTCTTCGACGGGCTCGCCCAGCGCGACCTGGTCCAGGTCCTCGGCGGCGCGGTGCTGGTCGCCGCCGTCGCCGTCGCCCTCGACCTGCTGCTCAGCGGCCTTCAGCGCTTCCTCTTCCGCCACCGCTCCGCCTAGGGAACCTCACATGAACCGACGCGCTCTCCTCGGCGGCCTGGTCGCCGCGGCCTCCGTCCCCGCGCTCGCCTCCTGCTCCGGCGGCATCACCTCGCTCGACAACACGAGCACGGACACCTCCGGCGGCGGCTCCAGCAAGGGCGGCCTGACCATCGGCACCGCCAACTTCACCGAGAACCAGATCCTCGGCCACCTCTACGCGGCCGTGCTCCGGCAGGCCGGCGTCAAGGTCACGGTCCGCCCCAACCTCGGCACCCGCGAGATCGTCATCCCCGCGCTCCAGGGCGGCGACATCGACCTGCTGCCCGAGTACCAAGGCGCCCTCCTCGACTACCTCGACCACAAGGCGACGGCCACCGAGGAGGGCGAGATGCAGAACGCGCTCACCATCGCCCTGCCCGCCGGCCTCCAGGTCCTGCCCTACGGCCTCGCCGAGGACGCCGACGCGTTCGCCGTCACCCGCGCGACCGCCGAGAAGTACGGCCTGACCTCACTGGCCGACCTGCGCAAGCAGAACGGCAGACTGATCCTCGGCGCCGCCCCCGAGGTCAAGAAACGCAAGGTGGGGGTGGTCGGCCTCAAGGAGGTGTACGGGGTCGAGTTCAAGGAGTTCAAGTCCCTCGACTCCTCCGGGCCGCTCGTCAAGGGCGCGCTGAAGAAGGGCGACGTCGACGTCGCGAACCTCTTCACCACCGACACCGACATCCTCGACAACGGCTGGGTCGTCCTGACCGACCCCAAGAACCTCATCCCCGGCCAGCACATCGTCCCGCTCATCGCCGACCGCAAGGCCGACTCCACGGTCCGCAAAGCCCTCGCCCGGCTCGGCAACGTCCTCACCACCGCCCACCTGACCGAGCTGAACCAGCAGGTGGACGGGGCGAAGAAGGACCCGGACGACGTGGCGAACGCGTACGCGAAGCGGCACGGGCTGCTGACGTAGCGGACGGTCAGACCCCGGCGGGCCTGCCGCACACCTCCACGCAGACCACCGAAACGTCCGGGTCCGGCGCGGTCGCCGGGAGCGTGATGGTGATCGTGTCGCCCGTGCGGCGGTACCGCAGGCTCGTCGCGGGGGCGTTCAGCAGGTGGACGCGCTTGATCGTGTTGCGGACCGCCGGGATCTGGAGGGTCCCGGCGGTCGGCCAGGTGAAGACGTGCGCGAAGAGCTTGCCGTCCTTCGCCGTGAACTTCCCCCACGCGGGTTCCGTGGCGAAGGGGCTGCCGGTGGTTCCGTAGACGCTGTCGCCGTAGGTGGCCGTCCACGCGCCGAAGGCGGTCAGGACCTTGGTCGTGCCGGCGGTGACGGTGCCCGCGCCCGTGGGGCCGATGTTGAGGAGGTAGTTGCCGTCGCGGGAGACGACCGTGACGAACTCCTGGAGGAGGGCGTGGACCGAGCGGTACGAGTTCTCCTTCGCCTCGTTGTAGCCCCAGGCGCCGTTCATGGTCACGCAGGTCTCCCACGGCCGGTCCAGCGGGGCCGGGGGCACCTTCTCCTCCGGGCACGCGAAGTCGCCGAGGCCGAGGTCGCGCTTCACGCGCTCGTTGACGATCAGGTTCGGCTTGCGGGCGATCAGCCAGTCGTACAGCTCCCGGCCGTCGGACTCCACCCACCAGTCGTCCAGCGTCGGCGACGCCGGGTTGCCGCACCAGTCGCCGTCGAACCACAGGACCGCCGGGTCGTAGCGGTCGAGGAGTTCCTGGAGCTGGGCCTTCATGTCGGCGATGTACGCGGTGCGGGCGGACAGGGACGACACCGACGAGAAGTTCGTGCGGTGGTTGGCGGTCTGCGAGGAGTGGCTCCAGTCCATGATCGAGTAGTAGAGGCCGAACCGTACGCCGCGCCGCTCGCACTCCCGCTTCAGCTCCGCGAGCAGGTCGGGGCGGTAGCCGCTGTAGTCGTGGAGGTTGTACTCCTTCGTGCCGGTGGTGTCCGTGAAGCCCGGTACGGCCGAGTCCCACATCGCGTAGCCCTCGTGGTGCTTGGCGGTGATCACGAGGTACTTCATCCCGGCGTTCGCGGCGAGTTCGGCGATGGCGGCGGCGCTGAAGGAGGTGGGCGCGAAGGGGGCGCTGACCTGGTTCTGGTACGGGGCCTTGGCCCAGTTCTCGTTGTAGAACGCCCACTCGCCGTGGCCCCGGTAGGAGTACGAGCCGAAGTGGATGAACATCCCGAACCTCGCCCGGTACCACCAGTCCATCTTCGCGGGGACGGTGTACGCCTGGGCCGTCCCCGGCAGTCCGAAGGCGACGGTGCCTCCGGCGAGGGCGGCGGCCTTCATGAGCGAACGTCGGCTGAGGCTGGACACGGAGCGGCTCCTGGGGGGTCCGGGGACAGCGGCGTGGTGCACGGCGGTGCGTGACGGGTCGTCATGGGCGTGGGGCCCGGCGTCACACATCGGAGGAATTCTGGGGGGTGGATCACGATCACGTCCAGAGGTGCGCGGCGATGCATCACCCGGTCCGCTAAAGGTCGGACCTTCGAGGGGTGTCGAAAAGCGCCAGTTCCTCCGCGTCGGGCGCCTGGAACACCTTCACGTACGCGTCGAGCAGCTCCCGCCCGACCGGGACCGTCCCCGGCCCGTCCTCCCGCCCCCGCACTTCGAGACGCCGGGCCAGATCCTCGACGGGCACGGCGAGATACCGCAGCTCGACGCCAACACCGAGCGCCCTCGCCGCCGTCCGCTTCTCGTCCCGCTCGGCCCGCCCCCAGAACCCGAACTCCAGCACCACCGTCTGCCCGAGCCTCAGCAGCTCCTGGGCGTGCACCCAGAACCGCCGCTCCAGCCGCTCCCGTGTCCCCTCGTCGAACAGGTCGATCCCGAGGTCGTCCAGCCAGTCGTCCGGACACAGCCGCACCGCCGGGATCTCCCGCGCGAGACGCTTGGCGAGGGTCGTCTTGCCCGCGCC
>NZ_LIRL01000348.1 GCF_001419795.1 Streptomyces niveiscabiei | reverse complement strand
ACGCCCCACCGCGTTCGTCGCGAGGCCCCCCGCCGCACCGCTGAGCGCACCGGTCAGCCCGCCGAGCGCCGCCGCCCCCAGGAAGCCGCCCACAGACTTGGGGCCGTCGCTCATCAGGTAGCCGGCACCACTGGCAGCCGCCCCCGCGAGCGCCCCGCAGCCCACCACGCCGGCGCCCGCGGTCGCCGCCGTGCACCCCGCGAAGACCGCCACCCCCACCGCGACCGACACGATCGTCGAGGCGTGCTTCTTCACGAAGTTGGCCGATGCCTTCACCGCCTTCGCGGCACCGCTGCCGATCTTCCTCGCGGCCTTCTTCCCCGTCGCGACGGCCTTCTTCGCCACGCTCTTGCCGACATCCGAAAGAACCCGGGCCGTCTTCTTGACGTACTGGACGACCTTGTGGGCCTTCCGTTTCACCGCCTTGTACGTCCGTTTGACGTACCGCTTGGCCTTTTTGTACGTGTCCTGGACGTACCGCACTTTCTTCTTGACCGAGCGATACACCTGCCGCCCGGCAGCCTTCGCGACCTTCTTGACCGCCGCCACGGTCTTCTTGGCCTGCGCCGCGGCCTTCTTGACGACTGCGGGCGCCCTCTTCCACGCCGACTTCGCGACGCTCTTCGCCTTGGCTTTGGCCTTCGACGCGAGTTTCTTGCCGACCTTCTTCAGGCCGCTGAGGAACCCGTGCCCGGTCGGGTCCGTCCCCGTCATCGGATTCTGGTTGGCGTACGCGTACCGGTTCGCGTTCACGGAGTCCGGCAGCGGACTGTTGGACACCGTGTCGCGGCTCAGGAACTGCCCGGCCTCCGGCGAGTACCACCGCGCCGCCATGTTGACCTTGGCGGTCTCCGGGTCGGTCCACCCGGACTGGTAGCCGAGGTTGCCGACCAGCCCGGTCGAGGCGGTGACCTTCCCGAACGGCGTGTAGCTCGCCGACCCGGACAGGGTCTCCCCGGTGGCCGTGAACTGCCCGACCACGTCGTCGTGGAGGTCCGTCCACACGAGCGCCGACGACACCGGCGTCTTCACGCCCAGCAGCGACCCGTCGGCGCTACGGCTGTACGTCGCGGTCCCGTCCGACGCGACGTCGTTGCCGACGCCGCTGTACTGGAAGGAGTAGACGTCTACCCCGTTCTGGTCCTTCGCACCGAGCACCCGGTCGAGTCCGTCGTACGCGTACGACCGGTCGCCCTCGCTGATGACCCGGTTGAAGGCGTCGGCCGCGACCGAGGTCTGCGTGCCGTCCTCGGCGGTAGTACTCCGCAGGGTCCCTCTCGGGGTGTACGCGTACGACGTGTGCCCGTCCGAGGTGAGCCGGCTGCGCGCGTCGTAGGTGTACGTGTCACCGCCGACCCGGGTCCGGTTGCCGGAGGCGTCGTACCCGTAGACCTCGGTGGTGGTCCCGTTGTTCCACGAGGCCAGCCGGTCCGCCCAGTCGTAGGTGTAGGTGTTCGTGGAGGCGCCGGCGACCCCTGTCGTCGTCTTCGACGTCAGGTTGTCGTTCTCGTCCCAGCCGTACGCGATCGACGCCACCGTCCTGCCGGTCGGCGAGGTCAGTTTGTCCGAGGTGGGCCGGTCCAACGCGTCGTAGGCGTAGTCCCTCTTGGACTTGCCGCTGCCGTAGTCGACCTGTTTGACACGGCTGTTGACGTCGTAGGTGTACGACTGGCTGCTCCCGGTGGCCGCGTCGCCGACCGTCTGGACCCGGCCCGCCGTGTCGTAGGCGTACGTCGAGGTCCCGGAGGCGTCGGTCCGCGAGGTCATCCCGCCGTCGCCGTCGTAGACGAAGGAGGAGTCGCCGGACGGACCGGACGCCGACAGCAGGAGCCCCCGGTCGTCGTAGGTGAACGTGTTCCTTCCGGCGTCGGTGCCTGTCACCGAGGTGACCCGGTCGTCGGAGTCGTAGGTGTAGGTGTGGTCGGCGGTCGCCGCCTCCGCGCCCGTGCCGGTCTGCTTCACCAGCCGGCTCTTCGCGTCGTACTCCTGGGTGACGACCACTCCGCCCGGCGAACGCTGCTCGGACGGCCGTCCGGCCGCGTCGTACACCGTGGTGAACGTGCGGTCCGCCAGGGCCGGATGCGCGGGGGTGGACGGCTCGATCGCCGACTCCGGCAGGCCCCACGCGTTGTACGTGGTGATGTACGGGTTGCCCCGGCCGTCGGTGTAGCGCGTGAGGTTGCCGGCCGCGTCGTACCCGTAGGACGTGGTGACCGACTCGGTCGCGGAGACCGGCTCGACCGACTTCGTGACCAGGCCGGTCGCGTCGTACGTGAGAGTGGCGGTATGACCCCGGGGGTCGGTCGCCGTCACCGGGTTGCCGGACCGGTCGTAGGTGGTACGGCTGGTGCGCAGCACCAGGCCGCCCGCGTCCACGTCGCTGACGGCCGTCAACTGGCCGTATCCGTCGTAGGTACGACGGGTACTGGTGCCGTCCGGGTCGGTCGCGGTGAGGACCTGGCCGTCCATCGTGTACGTGTACGTGGAGGTGTTCCCGGCGCCGTCCGTGGCCTCGGTGACCTCGCCGAGCGCGTTGTAGACGTAGGACTGCGTGACCCCCGTGGGGCTGACGGTCCGGGAGAGGTCGCCGCCCGGCGCGTCGTACTCGTTGATCGCCGTGTACGCCCGCTGCGTCGGCTGGCGCACGATGTCCGTGCTGGTCAGCTCGCGTCCGAGGTAGTCCCAGGTGGACTCCTCGCGGGCGCCGCCCGGCCGGGTCGCCGACAGCAGGTCGCCGTTCGGGGTGTAGGCGAACGTCGACTTCCCGCCGCCCGGTTCGGTGACCGAGGCGAGGTCGCCGAGCTGCGTGTAGGTGTACGTCGTGCGGTTGCCCAGCGGGTCGACCTCGGCGGTGACCTGGCCGAGCTTGTTGTACTCGTTCCAGGAGGTCGCCGTGATGGGCGTGGTGGATCCCGGCGGGGTGTAGCCGGGCAGGGTGGTCGAGGTCTCCTGGCCGTCCGCGTCGTAGGCGACGACGGTCTTCCTGCCACTCGGGTCGTACGTCTCCGTGACCTCGCCGAAGGTGTTGTACCCGGTCATCGAGATCGGACGGATCGACTCCGGTGCGCCGCCGTCGTGTTCGGCGTTGACGGCCGGTTCGGTGACCACGGTCTGCTGGGCCGCCGTGTCGTAGGCGTAGTCGGTGGTGTTGCCCGCCGGGTCGGTCATCGCGGTCGGCAGGCCCCGCTGGTCCAGTTTCCAGCTTGTCGTGCGGACCGAACTGCCGGACGCGGGAAGGGTGTTGCCGTACACGGCCGACACCTGCGCGGGGGTCAGCGCCTCGCCGTAGACCTGGACGTCGGCAATCTGGCCCTGCGCGTTCTCGCCGTAGGTGCCCTGGTAGAGGCGGCGGCCGAGCTGGAGCGGGCCGGTGGCCTCCCACGGGGTGGTGAAGGCGGCGGTGCCGGCCTGGGTGCCGTTGACGTACAGGCGCAGCGCCGCCGCCGACTGGTCGTAGACGCCGGTGAGATGGGTCCAGGTGTTGGTGGTCACCGCCGAAGTGCCGGAGGAGGCACGGGTGATGGTGGGGCTGGTGACGTCCGCGGAGTGCCGGTTGAAGGTCCAGCCGGCTCCGGTAGCGTAGTACAGCTGGAAGCCGCTCGCGACGTCGCCGTCCTGCGCGACGAAGGTGCTGTTGGCGCTCGTCGAGCCGAGCTTGACCCATGCGGAGACGGTGAAGCTGCCGCTGGTGTTGACGGCCGGTCCGTCCGCCTTGCCGTAGGCGTTCGCGGCCGCGTTGAAGACGGCCGCGCCGCCCTTCTCGGTGGAGCGGGTGACCGAACTGCCCAGTGTCACCTTGTTGTTGCCGCCCGAGGAGTCGGCGGCGGCGAGGCCGCTGGTCTCGGCGAGCTTCCAGCGGCCGACGGGTGCGGCGGTGCCGTCGTGGACGGTGGTGCCGGTGACGTTGCCGAGCCGGTCGTAGCGGGTGTCGCGGGTGTCGGTGTCGCCGGTCGCCGGGTCGTACTCGGACTCCGTCACGACGTTGTCGTCCGGGTCGTAGGCCACCTTCGTGGTGCGGCCGGCGCCGGCCGGGTCGAGCACCGAGGAGGTGACGCGGTCGGCGGCGTCGACCGCGAACGTGGTCGTGGTGCGGCCGTCGTTGGTGATCTGCCGGGTCAAGTTCCCCGCCAGGTCATAGGTGTTGGCCTGTTCGACGAACTGCTTGCCGTTCGCCGGGTCCTTGCGGACCACGGAGGCGGTGAGGCCGTCGTCGGTGTAGGTGTACGCCGTGACCCAGCCCATCGCGTCGGTGAGCGAGGCGAGCCGGCCCGCCGGGTCGTAGGCCCGGGACTCCTGCACCAGGGTGGCCGGCCCCTGCGGGTTCTGCGGATCGCCGGTGTAGTCAAGGAGGTTGGTGGTGAGGGGGCGGCCCTCGGCGTCGTAGGTGTAGGTGCTGACGTTCCCTTCGGGGTCGGTCTCCTTCACCTTGTTGCCGTAGACGTCGTACTCGTACGAGGTGACGCCGCCGCCCGGATCGGTGCGCGAGGCGAGGCGGTTGTAGGTGTCGTACGTCATCGAGGTGACGCGTGCGGTGTCGCCGCCGGTCAGGTCGGAGACCGTCTGGGAGACGACGTTGCCGTCCGCGTCGAAGGCGGTGGACGTCCTGGCCCGGTGCTCGGCGCCGCTGACCCGGTTGGTGACGGCCGGGCTGGTCTCGGTGAGGACCTGGTCGTTCTTGTCGTATGTCCAGGAGGTGACGAGCCCGTCCGGCTGGGCGTCGGAGACCTCCGTACGGGTCAGTCGGCGGCCGAGGCTGTCGTAGGTGTACTTGGCCTTCGCGCCGTTCGCGTCGGTGGTCTCGGCGAGGTCGCCGTTGGCGTAGTAGACGTTCTTGGTGCGTCTGCCGCCGGGAGTGGTCACCGTGTCGACCAGGCCGGCGGGGGCCACGGCCGTACCGCCTTCGGCTGCGGCCGTGCTGGAAGTCGTGTAACTCGTCGTCGCGGTACGGCCGTTGGGGTGTCCCGCGACCGGCGGACCCGTCACCGACAGGAGGTTGCCGGCGGTGTCGTACGTGTAGCTCGTCAGGTACGTGGTGTCGGTCGCGGACGAGGAGCGCGCGTCCCGCTCGGTGAGGAGCAGGTCGTTGCGGGGGTCCATGGCGGGGAACGCGGTCGTCGAGTCGGGGTAGTACGTGTAGTACTCGGTGGCGCACCTGCCGGCGGCCGTGTCCTGGCAGTCGGTCCGGGAGACGGTGTTGCCGCGGATGTCGTGGCCGGTGATGCCGCGGTTGCCGTTGGCGTCCGTCACCGTGTGCAGGAAGCCGGAGGTGTCGTAACCGTACGTCGTGCGCTTGCCGTTGGTGTCGATGGCGGCGAGCAGCCGGTTGCCGAGTTCCGCGTCGTACACGTAGGTGAGGGTCTTGTCGGTGGGGTCGGTGAGTGTGACCGTGCGCACCGGGGCGACGCCGGAGGACGCCTTGTACGCGGACCAGTGCTGCTCGACCTGATCTTCCATCAGGGAGTGTCCGTACGTGGCGACTTCGGCGATCGACCCCTTGAAGTAGCTGACGTCGCCGGGTGAGCTGACCCAGCCGTTCTTGACGAAGCCCGCGCCGACGAACGTGCGGGTGTTCGACTGGTCGTTGACGCCGCTGGTGAGGTCGGCCTGCTTGACGCCGTCGACGTACAGGGTCTGGGTCGTGCCGTCGGCGGTGAGGACCGCGTGGTGCCAGGCGTTGTCGTTGACCGCACCCGTCGACCCGAACGCGGCTCCCGCGTTGCCGCCGCTCCACCAGTGCCCGTGCAGCTTCCCGTCCGCTCCGACGTACAGCAGCGGACTCCACGTACCGGTCGGTGCCGGCAGGTTGGGCGGCTGCGACTGGTCGGAGAGGAGCACGCCCGGGCTCGCGGTCCTGAACCACAGCTCGACGGCGCGCGCCGAGGAGCCGTGCCAGGGGGTGAACGGTATCTCCGCGTACGACGAAGTCCCGTCGAACGTCGCGGCAGTTGAGTCCCCGGCCCCGAACGGCCCGGCGACGCCTTGCGTGGCGGTGTTGTACGTGCCGAACCCGGTGTGCACCTCGTTCGCGGCCTCGGGTGCGCCGAGGGTGTCGCCCAGGCGCCAGTACCCGGCCGGCGCCGACCCCATCACCGCCGAGCGGTAGACCTGCGAAGAGCCGGTGACGGTGGGGGTGTTGAGCTTCCAGACGCCGCCCTCGCCGTCGGTGACCCGCTGTACGAGGTCGTCGGTCTTCCCGTACTCGACCTGCGCCTGGACCTTCCCGTTCGGCGTGATGATCTTGTCGAGGAGCCCGGCGGACCGCTTGGCGGCCTGGTACTGGGCGGTGATCACGGACGGGTCGAGCGGCTCGGAGTAGATCGCCACCTCGGCCATCTGCCCCGTGTAGTGGCCGAGTTGGTCGTTCGGGTTCATCGCGGGCCAGCCCTGCGTGTTCACGCCGGCGCCGAGCGAGATGTAGGGCTGCTCCCAGTCGTTGATGGCCCCGGTCAGCGAGCCCTGGGCGACACCGTCCAGGTACAGGGTCTGGCTGCCGGCCTGTCCGGTGAGGACCGCGTTGTGCCACTGCCCGTCGGTGACGGTCGCCGAGGAGACCGCCGTGGGGCTGCAACTCGGCGACATGGCAAGGCAGCCGCGCAGTTTCCCGTCCGTGCCGACGTACACCGCCGGGGTGTTCTTCGTGGTGCCGGCGACCGGGTCGGCGTCACTGAGCGGCTTGTCGCCGCAGTAGAAGAGCACCCCACCCGCGGTGGTCGTCCTGAACCAGAGCGAGACGGTCATGTACGAGGGTGTCGCGCCGGGTGCGGAGGGCATCTCCACGTAGGACGTCGTGCCGTTGAAGGTCGCCGTGGTCTGCGTCGAACCGGCGAGGAAGGCCGCGCTACCCAGGGTCACGTTGCGGTAAGTGCCGTTGTAGCGGCCCTGGTTGGTGTCGACGGAGTCCTTGGCCACCGTCGTCCCGCTCGCCTCGCCGAGCCGCCAGTAGGCGTACGGGTCGGCGTCGAGGACGGTGGTGCGGTAGTGGTTGCCGGTGGTGTAGCGGTACACCGTGCAACGCGACTGGTCGGCCGGCGGGCAGACCGAGGTGAGCTGGTCGCCGGAGTATCCGTACTTCCAAGTCTGCGCGGACGACGTGTCGTTGGGGTCGGCGGGTGCGGTGAAGACCGTGTCGACGTGCGCGGTGGTGGCGCCGGCGGGGGTGGTCCAGGTCAGCGACAGGGACCGCTTGGCCGTGTCGTTCGTGATCTTCGTGAGCTGTTTGGCCGTGTTGTAGGTGAAGGTCTCACCGCGGCCGGCGTAGTCCTTGATCCCGGAGATCGCGTACGTGCCGGTCTTCGCGGTGGCCTGCTTGAAGGCGTACTCGGTGAACTCCTTGTCCGTCAGCGTGTATCCGCCGCCGGAGACCGCGAGCAGCCGGGCGTAGCGGCCGAGCGGCGGCTGGAAGGTGCCGTCGCTGTTGCGGCCGAAGGCGACCTGCTCGCCGCCGGGGTAGGTGATGACCACGCTGGTGACCGCGCCGGAGGGGTCCTTGGCCTCGGCGGCCTTCATGTCGGCGACCGTCGACCAGCCGGCGCCGAACGCGCCGTCCGTGCGCGGGTCGAGGCTGTTGTAGGAGCGGTCGATCTGGAGGGAGGGGCCGACGACGTCGATGTCCGCGTCGGTGTCCTCGGTGGTGTAGTTGCCGTCCGAGGGGTCGAACTCGTGGCCGTCCGTGTTCTGCGCGAGGCCGGAGGTGACCGGCGGCTGCGGTACGGCGGTGGTGAAGCGGCTGGAGTACGTCACCTCGTCGTAGCCGTCCGAAACGCCCACGTACCAGGCGTAGTTCTTCGACCACTTCAGTTTGCCGGCGGGTATCTTCCAGCTGCTCTTGGCGAGACTGCCGGACGTGACGACCGGGGTGGTGCTCGCCGAGTCGGCGTCGTACACCTCGAACTCGTAACTCAGCGTCGCATTGGGCCACTTGTCGGCGTCGCTCGCGTAGACCAGCAGCTCCGGCTGGAGCGTGTTGGCCTGGAAGTTCTCGGGCGGGTACTGCGCGTTGACCTGCGGCTGGGTGTTGGCGGCGTAGGTCAGGTCCAGCGAGGGACGCCAGGCGGCGGTCGCGGAGTTGTCGGAGTGGAAACGCTTCCAGTGCTGCCCGTCGCCGGTCGGGGCGGCCAGCGCCAGGCCGTGGTTGGCGCCGCCGGTGGCGACCTGCGTGAACCAGGACGTCGACAGCGTCACCGGCATCTTCACCCCGACGTCGGCGCTGCCGTCCAGGTTGCCGCAGGCGGCGCCGGGGTTCACGGACGCGGTGCCGATGGCGGTGCCGACCGTGGGACCGGGGTAGGTCGTGGTCGTCGACGGCACCCACGCCTGGGTCACGGGGTACACCGAGAACGGCGTGGGGTCGCACACCGAGGCCCACAGCGCCCACACGTTGAGGGTCGCGGCGGACACCTTCTGTCCGGCGATCTTCGAGGCCAGCGAGGAGAACTGGAGGAAGGAGTTGGCCTTGTTGGTGCCCGCGTCGTACGAACCGACCTTGATCTGCGTCTCGGTGGAGCGGTTCAGAGCGGCGTCGCTCTGTACGTACGTACTCTCGCTCGCCGCGACGACGGTCGTCGGGTCGACGGTCACCGGGTAGACCCGCTCGGGGTCGTCCAGCCAGCTGCGGTCGGCGGTCATCCGCAGCGCCGACTTCCCGTCCACCGTGGTCAGTTCGTACGACACCTGCGCCGACCGCGCGCCCTCGCCGGAGCGCGGGTCGGTCTTCGAGTCGACCATGTAGGCGTGCGGGATCGTCGCGGCGACCTTGCCGTCCGCGCCGGTGAACTCGACGTCGCCGGTGTCGGCGAGGCGCGGGGTCAGCCCTTCGGTGTCCAGCCGGAAGAGCCAGGAGTTCGCCGCGTCCGGCGAGTTCAGGACGAGGTTCTCCTTGAACCCGTCGGCGATCGGCACGAGTTGGACGTCCGTGCCGGGCAGGACCTGCGAGTAGACGAGGGTGCCGTCCGTGTTCTCGACCGCCGCGGCCTGCCGCGCGCCGTCCAGGGTGTACGACAGGGCGCGTCCGTCGCCCAGGGCGACGGAGGCCAGCGCGGCGTCGTCCGCGTGCGCGGCGAACTCGACGTCGAGGGAGTTGGCGTCCTGGGTGAACCTGCCGTCCGCGCCTTCCACCAGGCTCGTGTCGATCGGCTGCCAACGGCCGTCCGATCCTTGGAAGTTGGTGCGCCCGGTGTAGTGGCGGACCGTGGTGGAGCCGTCCGTGTTGACGAAGTAGT
This sequence comes from Streptomyces niveiscabiei, assembly GCF_001419795.1. GTDB lineage: Bacteria > Actinomycetota > Actinomycetes > Streptomycetales > Streptomycetaceae > Streptomyces > Streptomyces niveiscabiei. The sequence continues at coordinate 7,095 of NZ_LIRL01000348.1, read as the reverse complement.
CAGAGGTGGCGGTGGACTTGGCCGGGTCGCGCTCGCTGGTGGCGGGGTCGAAGCTGCCCTCGGTGGGGGCGGCCGGTCCGGTGGTGACCTGCTCGGTCTCGGTCACCGGCCGTTCGTACGGGTCGAGTTGCCCCTGCCCCTCACCGGCGGCGCGCCCGGTGCCGCCGTCCGCACTGGTGGCGGCCGTGGAGGCGGTGTGGCTCTTGCCCTCGGCGGTGCCACTCTCCTGGTCGGGGGTGTCGAGCGGGGAGGTGTTGGCCCAGGCCCACAGGGCCGAGAGGGACAACTTCGGCATGCTCAACGCGGGGAGCGTGGCGCCGTTCGCCGCTGCGGCATCGGCCGACCTGACGTCCCCCGCGCCCTCCGTGATCTACGGGTTGCCGGGTAGGACTTCGTCGAGGACAAGGTGCTGCCCACCGCGCAGTGAGGCTGACCTACCTGGGGTGGATACCGGCGTTCACGCTTGGGGTGCCGACCTCGGCCACCCACGCGCGCCGATCACGAGGAACGACACCGAGGGGTGCTGACCTGCGGCGGCCTCCGCGGCTCGCACCTGCGGGGTACCCACGGCCAGGACGACGTCGCACTGCCTCTGGACGAGCCCGTTCACGAACGGTCGCGCGTTGTCGGCGGTCTGCTCCCCCGTGACGGGTACGTAGGTCACGCGGGCGCGGGTCTCCTTCGACGCCTGCTGCATGCCGTCCCAGACGGTCGCCGCGACCGTCCCGCGTGCGATGCCGTCCGCCCCGGTCAGCAGGCACGCGTCGAAGTCCCGGTACTCCCGCGCGCGTGGGTCGGGGGGAGTGCTCGCGGTCTCCTCGTCACCGCCGCCGAACAGGGCGAACCCGATCGACCCGAGCACGGCGAGCGCGGCGACCCCCGCCACCCAGCCCCGGTGCGCCCTCAGCCGTCGGCCGACGCCACCGAGCATCCGTCTTCCCCGTCCGGGTACGACACGCTTCGCCCCGCCCCGGGCACGCCACTGCCGCCGAGTCCTGACCACGGCTCCCCCTAGCTCTCACGTCGCTGGGTACACCCTCCCCCAGGGGTATGTCGTACATACATGCGAGAGATCGCCATGCGGTACGACGCGGAGCGCGCGAGCCGCGTGGATCACCCCACCGCGAGCAGGATCACCAGGACCACCGCCCCCGCGGCGATGGGCCCCAGTACCTCCCACGCCCAGCGGACGGTCACCTCGGTCGGGGCGGTCTCGGATTCGGTGCCCGGGCGGTAGCCCTCGTGGAGGGAGCGCAGGTCTGCCATGGAGCGGTCGCCGGAGGAGAGGGTGTCGCCCGTGTCGACGTCGGTGGTGCGCCAGCCGGTGGTGAGGCCGGGCATGGCCCCGCCGGTGAGTCCGCCGGAGCGTTCGCCGGAGTTCGCCCGGGCTGCGCGGCGGGCGGCCTTCTTGCGGCCCCGGAGGGAGACCGGGATGGCCCAGAGCTGGAATTTCGCGCCCTCGTTGCTGACCGCCTCGTTCGTGTAGTTCGAGCGGACCACCGCGACCTGGGACCAGGGCAGGACGATCACCCGGAAGGGGTTGCGGATGCGGAGGCGTTCCTCGTTGGCGTACACCGCGGGGCGGATCGTGAAGGCCGCCACCAGGGGTACGGCGAGCAGGAGCGTCGCGAGTGCCAGCCACGGCGTGCGGCCGTGCCCGACGACGACCGCGTCGATGCCGAGCCAGCCGCCGATGCCGAGCAGCAGGACTCCGCCGACGATGCCGGCGGGTGAGCGGTAGACACGGTCCGGGTACGCGGGACCGGAGGGCTGCGGCTCGTGTGCGGGGGTCGTCATGCGCCCGATTCTGCCCGAAGGGTCTCGCCGGGCCACCTCAGACCCCGGTAGGGGGTACCGGTGGCTCTGCCGGTGGGCCGCTTCCGAGCGCCCGGCACGCCGTCCACCCCTGGTAGGGGGTACCCGTCCCCCCGCGGAGCCAGCCGCGGGCCTCATACCCGGGAGCCACCGCGACGCGTCGTACCCGTACCTTCCCGGAGCTACCCCGGCCTCTCCCCAGAGCCACCCCGGCGTCATACCGGCCCCTCCCCGGAGCCCCGGTAAGGACCACCGGCCCTATACATCCGCTACGCGCGTAGATATGCTCATCTGGTGACCATGCCCACCACTGCACCCCCCGCCGCCCGCTCGGCGCTCTCCGACGTCGCCGCGTCCGACAGCACGCTGCGGCGCTTCCTGCACGGCCTCCCCGGTGTCGACGCGGTCGGCCTGGAGGCGCGTGCCGCCTCGCTCGGCACCCGTTCGATCAAGACCACCGCGAAGGCGTACGCCATCGACCTGGCGATCTCCATGGTCGACCTGACGACGCTGGAAGGCGCGGACACCCCCGGCAAGGTCCGGGCGCTGGGCGCGAAGGCCGTCCACCCCGACCCGACGGACAGGGCGACGCCCGCGACGGCGGCCGTCTGCGTGTACCCGGACATGGTCGCGACCGCGAAGGCGGCCGTCGCCGGTTCCGGCGTGAAGGTCGCGTCCGTCGCCACCGCCTTCCCCGCCGGCCGCGCCGCGCTCGACGTCAAGCTGGCCGACGTCCGCGACGCCGTGGCCGCCGGCGCCGACGAGATCGACATGGTCATCGACCGGGGTGCGTTCCTCGCCGGGAACTACCTCAAGGTGTACGACGAGATCGTGGCCGTGAAGGAGGCGTCCGGCGCCGCCCGGCTCAAGGTCATCTTCGAGACCGGCGAGCTGTCGACGTACGACAACATCCGGCGCGCGAGCTGGCTGGGCATGATCGCCGGCGCCGACTTCATCAAGACGTCCACCGGCAAGGTCGCCGTCAACGCGACTCCCGCGAACACCCTGTTGATGCTGGAGGCGGTGCGCGACTTCCGCGCGCAGACCGGCGTACAGGTCGGGGTGAAGCCCGCGGGCGGCATCCGGACGTCGAAGGACGCGATCAAGTTCCTGGTGCTGGTGAACGAGACGGCCGGTGAGGACTGGCTCGACAACCACTGGTTCCGGTTCGGCGCCTCCTCCCTCCTCAACGATCTGCTGATGCAGCGTCAGAAGCTGGCCACCGGCCGCTACTCCGGTCCCGACTACGTGACGGTGGACTGATTCCCCATGGCTTTCGAGTACGCACCCGCCCCCGAGTCCCGCTCGGTCGTCGACATCGCGCCGTCCTACGGCCTGTTCATCGACGGCGAGTTCACCGACGCGGCGGACGGCAAGGTCTTCAAGTCCGTATCCCCTTCCACGGAAGAGGTGTTGGCGGAGGTCGCGCAGGCCGGTGAGGCCGACGTCGACCGCGCGGTCAAGGCCGCCCGCAAGGCGTTCGAGAAGTGGTCCGCGCTGCCCGGCTCCGAGCGCGCGAAGTACCTCTTCCGCATCGCCCGCATCATCCAGGAGCGCAGCCGCGAACTGGCCGTCCTGGAGACGCTGGACAACGGCAAGCCGATCAAGGAGACGCGGGACGCCGACCTCCCGCTCGTCGCCGCGCACTTCTTCTACTACGCCGGCTGGGCCGACAAGTTGGACCACGCCGGCTACGGCGCGAACCCGCGTCCGCTCGGTGTCGCCGGTCAAGTCATCCCGTGGAACTTCCCGTTGCTGATGCTGGCGTGGAAGATCGCGCCCGCCCTCGCGACCGGCAACACGGTCGTCCTGAAGCCCGCCGAGACGACTCCCCTGTCAGCGTTGTTCTTCGCCGACATCTGCCGCCAGGCGGGGCTCCCCAAGGGTGTCGTCAACATCCTTACGGGGTACGGGGATTCGGGCGCCGCGCTGGTCGCGCACCCGGACGTGAACAAGGTCGCCTTCACCGGCTCCACCGCCGTCGGCAAGGAGATCGCCCGCAGCGTCGCCGGCACCCGCAAGAAGCTGACGCTCGAACTCGGCGGCAAGGGCGCGAACATCGTCTTCGACGACGCCCCGATCGACCAGGCCGTCGAGGGCATCGTCAACGGGATCTTCTTCAACCAGGGCCAAGTCTGCTGCGCCGGAAGCCGGTTGCTGGTCCAGGAGTCGATCCAGGACGAGCTGCTGGACGCGCTGAAGCGCCGCCTCTCCACCTTGCGCCTCGGCGACCCGCTCGACAAGAACACGGACATCGGCGCCATCAACTCCGCCGAACAGCTCGCGCGCATCACGGCGTTGACGGAGCAGGGTGAGGCGGAGGGCGCCGAGCGGTGGTCGCCCGCCTGTGAACTCCCGTCCTCCGGTTACTGGTTCGCGCCGACGCTCTTCACGAACGTCACGCAGGCGCACACCATCGCGCGCGACGAGATCTTCGGCCCCGTCCTGTCCGTGCTGACCTTCCGCACGCCGGACGAGGCCGTCGCCAAGGCCAACAACACGCAGTACGGCCTCTCCGCCGGTATCTGGACCGACAAGGGCTCCCGCATCCTCGCCGTCGCGAGCAAGCTGCGCGCGGGTGTCGTCTGGTCCAACACGTTCAACAAGTTCGATCCGACCTCGCCGTTCGGCGGTTACAAGGAGTCGGGTTACGGCCGCGAGGGCGGTCGCCATGGCCTGGAGGCGTACCTCGCCCCGTCTAGCCCGGAGGGCGAGCGATGAAAATGAATCCAGTTGATCGGCTGTCTGTTTTCAAGACCTACAAGCTGTACGTCGGCGGGAAGTTCCCGCGTTCCGAGAGCGGCCGGGTGTACGAGGTGACCGACTCGAAGGGCAACTGGCTGGCCAACGCGCCCCAGTCGAGCCGCAAGGACGCCCGTGACGCGGTCGTCGCCGCGCGCAAGGCGTTCGGCGGGTGGTCGGGCGCGACCGCGTACAACCGGGGTCAGATCCTGTACCGCATCGCCGAGATGCTGGAGGGCCGCCGCGAGCAGTTCACGCGTGAAGTGGCCGAGGCGGAGGGGCTGTCGAAGTCCAAGGCCGCGGCTCAGGTCGACGCGGCGATCGACCGCTGGGTCTGGTACGCGGGCTGGACGGACAAGATCGCGCAGCTCGTGGGCGGCGCGAACCCGGTGGCGGGCCCGTACTTCAACCTCTCGACGCCCGAACCGACCGGCGTGGTCGCGGTGTTGGCGCCCCAGGAGTCCTCTTTCCTGGGCCTGGTCTCGGTGCTCGCCCCGGTCATCGCGACCGGCAACACGGCCGTGGTCATCGCCTCGGAGAAGTCCCCGCTGCCCGCGCTCTCTTTGGGCGAGGTTCTCGCAACGTCCGACGTCCCGGGCGGAGTTGTGAACATCCTCTCCGGCCGCACGGCCGAGATCACCCCGTCCCTCGCCTCCCACCAGGACGTCAACGCGATCGATCTGGCAGGCGCCGACGAGGAGTTGGCGAAGGAGCTGGAGATCGCGGCGGCGGACAACCTGAAGCGCGTCCTGCGTCCACAGCCTGTGGACTGGAACGACCCGCAGGGCACGGAGCGCCTCACGGCGTTCCTCGAAACGAAGACGGTCTGGCACACGACCGGTTCGCTGGGGGCGTCGGGCTCGTCCTACTGACGACCGCTCACCCATGGGGAGGGGGTCACTCGTCCTGGCCCCCTCCCGCAGAGCGCCCTCACCCCTTCAGCAGCCCCGCCACCTGCCCGACCACCGGCAGCGACCCGATCGACTGCGCCTGGGCCACCGGCCCGGTCAGCGCCTGGGTCGCGATCGGGCGGAAGTCGGCGAGCTGCGTGCCCGCCCCATTGTCGAGCGGGTCGACGCCGGTCCCGGCGAGGGGGTTCGGCTTGAGGGCGGTGACCGCGCCGGTGGCGTACGGGAGGGAGCCGAGCGCTCCTTGGAGGCCCGCCTGGGGGTCGATCTGGCCGAGGGCCGAGGGGTTCGTGCGGACGGCGTCGACGACCGGCGCGTCGGCCGCGGCGGCCACCCCGGCGCCGGCCCCGAGGGCGACCCCGGCGGTCGCGAGGGCGGCCAGCGTGCGACGGCCGGCTGAAGAGGAGGGGACGTTCTCGTGCTGAGGCATCTCACTGCCACCTTTTCGATGCGGGGAGTAATCGAGTCGACGCAGAGGGTAGTTGAAGGGCGCCGTACGCATCAAAGGCGACCCGCGATGATGTGACGCACGCTTCAAAGGCACCCCGCGGACTCGTGCCGAGCAGGGCACATGCCGCACACTGGTGTCCCGTGAGTTCCCTTCCCCTCCCCACGCGGGTCGTCCTGCTGTGCGGCCCCTCCGGCTCCGGCAAGTCGACCTTCCTCCGCTGCATCAACCACCTGGAGAAGATCAACGCCGGCCGCCTGTACGTGGACGGCGAACTCGTCGGCTACCGCCAGAAGGGCGACAAGCTGTACGAGCTGAAGGACAGCGAGGTCGCCCTCAAACGCCGCGACATCGGCATGGTCTTCCAGCGCTTCAACCTCTTCCCGCACATGACGGCCGTAGAGAACATCATGGAAGCCCCGGTCCAGGTCAGAGGCGCCGCCAAGTCCCAGGCCAAGGACCGCGCGATGCAGCTCCTGGACCGCGTCGGCCTGGCCGACAAGGCCGGCAACTACCCCTCCCAGCTCTCCGGCGGCCAGCAGCAGCGCGTGGCCATCGCCCGAGCCCTGGCCATGGACCCGAAGCTGATGCTCTTCGACGAGCCCACCTCGGCCCTGGACCCGGAACTCGTCGGCGACGTCCTGGACGTCATGCGCGACCTCGCGGAATCCGGCATGACGATGGTCGTCGTCACCCACGAAATGGGCTTCGCCAGAGAGGTCGGCGACAGCCTCGTCTTCATGGACGGCGGCGTAGTGGTCGAATCGGGCAACCCGAGAGACGTCCTGACAGACCCCCAGCACGAACGCACGAAGTCGTTCCTGTCGAAGGTGCTGTAGCAGAAAGGTGCTGCAACGGAATGGGGGCCGTACACACGTACGCCCCCCATTCCGTTCTTTTCAGCCCGTCCGGCGTTTGAGGACGAGGCCCCTTCAGGGCCGATCGTCCCCCGCTCGCCGAACTCTCAGCGAGCCGTCGCGGTCACCTTCTCGCTCTCCACCCGCTTGGCCACAGTCTCCTCGCCGGCCTGGGAGAGGTTGCGGCACAGCACCACGGACCCCCCGCTGGCGAGGGGCGCGTACAACCCGGCGCTGAGGCCGTCCCACGTGTCGTACGGCAGCCCGCTCAGCAGCCGCCCGCCGGGCCCGAGGAGCCCCAGCCGCCCGGCGGGCGGCTGCTGAG
>NZ_LIRL01000347.1 GCF_001419795.1 Streptomyces niveiscabiei | reverse complement strand
CCCCCGCCTAGCCCCCGACGTCCGGGTCCACGAACCCGTCGAGGACGGCGCCCCCTGGCTCGTCCAGTCCGGCTCCCAGCGCTACCTGCGCGTCGCCGAGGGCATGGCGAAGCTCCTGACGCTGGCCGACGGCACCCGTGAAGCCGGGGACATCGCGCGGGAGTTGGGCTGGTCCGTCGAACTGGTCACCGAGGGCCTGTCGCGGGCGCAGCGCGGCCGGCTCCTGGAGGACGCGTCGGACGGCAAGCCGCGCCGGGAGCGCCGGATCACCTTCGTGCCGCCGCTCACGATCCAGTTCACCGTCGTCCGCCCGGAACGCATGCTGAACGTGTTCCGCCCGCTCACCGCCCGCCTCGCGCACCGGAGTTGGGGGATCGTCGCGGCACTCCTCGCCGGGTCGGGGCTGCTGGCCCTCGCCGTCCAGGCGCGGACGACGGTCGCCGCCCTGTCCGAGCCGGTCTCCTGGCCCGCGCTGCTCGCGCTGCTCGTCGTCACGTACTGCGGCACGATGCTGCACGAGCTGTCCCACGGCCTGGTCCTGAGCCACTACGGCGGCCGGCCGAGCCGGATGGGCTTCATGCTCTTCTACCTGACCCCGGCGTTCTTCTGCGACGTCTCGGACGGCTGGCGGCTGCCGAGGAACCGGCAGCGCGTCCGCGTCGCCCTCGCCGGGATCGCCACGCAGTCCCTCATCGCCGGGCTCGCGGGCGTGAGTTCGGTCGCCGTCGCGCTCACCGGGGGCCCTGCGGGGCTGCGCGACTTCCTGCTCCTGCTCACCGTCACCAACTACGTCTCCGGCCTCTTCAACGCGATCCCGTTCGTCAAACTCGACGGCTACCTCGCCCTGATGAGCCACCTCGACGTCTCCCACCTGCGCAACCGCTCCATCACCGACGCCCGCCGCCTCGTCGCGCGCCTGCTGTTCGGCGGCCGGTACGAGCGCGCGCTGCCCGGCGTCGACTGGGCGCCGCTGTTCGGGCTGGCCTGCATGCTGTTCCCGCTGTACGTCGTCAGCATGGCGTTCAGCCTCTGGGGCTCGGTCCTGGAGAGCGCGGGCATGGTCGGCGCCGTCCTCGTCTCGATCGCCCTCGGCTATCTGTCGCTGCGCGTGTACGTCGGTGTCCTCAAGCTGCTCGCGGAGGCGCGGACGGCGGGGTCGGCGGCCTGGCGCCGGGTCACCGTCTCGCTCGCGGCGGCCGGTGTCGTCGCGGCGGCGCTGCTCGGCATCTCCGTGCCGTACACGGTGACCGGCGGGTTCGTCGTCGAGGCGCAGGGCCGGACGGTCCTCGTGGCGACCGGGACGACCGACCGGGACGCGATCTCGCCCGGCGCGGAAGTGCGGCTGACGAGCGGCGGCGTCGTCCTCCAGAAGGAACTCGGTACGGGGACGGTCGCGTCCGGCGGGTTCGTCGAACTGTCCGTGCCCTTCTCGGCGTTCGTCCCGGTGACCGGGCTCGACTCGCTGAAGGTGCCGGTCCACGGGGTCGTCCTCGACGGCGGGCGGCTCGCGCCGGGCACCACCGGCCAGGCCGTCGTGGACGCGGGGAAGCGGAGCCTCGGCGACTGGCTGTACCTGAAGTATGTGGCGCCGTTCTGGCGTTGACGCTGGCCCCCTTGAACTCCCGTACTCCTGAAAGCGGTTGAACCTGACATGGACGCGTATCGGCGTGTGATGTTCCTGGCGCCGGGAACCCCCTTCTTCGACCGGACCGAGGCCGACACCTCCGACCCGGACGACGACTTCCTCGCGTCCGAGCCGCCCGCCGACTGGTCCTGCCACACCGGCACGGACTGGACCATGCTCACCCCGAACGGGTACCAACTCCCCGCGCAGGGCTGGAAAGTCCACGTCTCGGCGACCTCCGAGAACGCGCGGACCATCCTCGACCGGTCCTGGGCGTGGCTCGTCGAGCAGCGCATGGCGTTCAAGTTCATCCGCAGCCGGCAGGTGCTGCTGCGCCGCAACGGCAAGTACGGCGACCGGGGCGCCAGCGGCAAGTTCATCACCGTCTACCCCGAGGACGAGGCCCGACTCGCCTCCGTCCTCGCCGAGTTGGGCGACCTCCTCGACGGGGAGCGCGGCCCGTACATCCTCAGCGACCTCCGCTGGCGGTCAGGACCCCTCTACGTCCGCTACGGCGGGTTCGTCGCGCGCGTGATGAAGACGGCGAAGGGCGACACCGTCCCCTGCATCGAGGACCCGGACGGCAACCTCGTCCCCGACGTACGCGGCCCCTCCTTCCGGCCCCCCGAGTGGGTGACCGTCCCCGACTGCCTCGCCCCGGCCCTGGAGGCGCGCAACGCGGGCACGCTGCACGACTTCCCCTACCGGCCCGAACGCGCCCTGCACTTCTCCAACGGGGGCGGCGTGTACCGGGGGACCGACACGCGCACGGGTGAGCCGGTGCTCCTGCGGGAGGCCCGCCCCCTCGCCGGGATCGACACGCACGGGGAGGACGCCGTCGCCCGCCTCCAGCGCGAGCGCGACTGCCTGGAGCGCCTCGCCGGGCTGCCCTGGGTCCCCCGCCTGATCGAGGCCCGGGTGGGACACGAACACCACTTCCTGGTCCGGGAGTTCGTCGAGGGCGAGACCCTCGCGATCCGAACGACCCGCGACAACCCGGCGTCCCCCTCCGCCGACCCGTCCCGGACGGCGGAGTACACCCGCTGGGCCGTCGACGTCCTCGACCAGATCGACCAGGGCGTCCAGGCCATGCACGCCCGGGGCGTCGTCTTCGGCGACCTCCACCCCGGCAACATCATGGTCCGCCCCGACGACTCCATCGCCTTCATCGACCTCGAAACGGCGACCACCGACCTCACGTCCCGCCAGATCCACGCGGCCCCCGGCTTCGCAGCCCCACCCACCCACCGGGGCCCGTCCATCGACCGCTACGCCCTCGGCTGCCTCCGCATAGCCC
>NZ_LIRL01000346.1 GCF_001419795.1 Streptomyces niveiscabiei | reverse complement strand
GGGTGGGGGTGGCGGTGGGGTTCCCTCCTCGGTCGGTCGTCCCAGCGGAGCGCACCGCGCCGCAGGGGTGCGAGGTCGTACGTCCGGGTCTGGGACTTTCCTCGTACCTCAAAAAGTCCCAGCTTCCGGGCGCTCCACCTCGCACCCCTGCACCACGGCACGCTGGGCGGTGCCGTCCAACCGAGGAGGGAACCCCACCGCAGGCGCGTTGTGGCTGAGGCGCCAGCCGGAGGCCGGGGGGGGGGAGAAGCCGCAGATGGGTTGCATGAGAGCTTAAAATATGGTTTAATTAAACATGTCGAGAGGGGAGGGCAACACCCCGACCGGCACCCCGAGGTTCAGTCGGCCTCGGTCAGTCACTCTCACCAGGAGCAGAGCTATGGGTACTCCCCAAGCGGACGTGAACCCCAAGTTGGCCACCATCAAGGCGCTACTCGCCAAGGCCGAGAACTCCGCGACCCCCGAAGCGGAGGCCGAGCTTGCCCGCACGCGGGCGATGGAGATGATGGCCAAGTACGGTGTCGACGAAGCCCTGTTGAGCGACGGACAGCCGTCGCGGGACGGGATCGTCACTCGGTACGTCGACCTGCCCAACCCGTGGTCCATGCCGCGTGCCCGCCTCATGTACTTCATCGCGGAAGCCGTCGGATGCAAGTCCCTCCACATCGGTGGACAGGGAGCCGGTACGCGACAGGTTCAGATCGTCGGATACGAGTCCGACGTGCAGCGCGCCGAGATCCTTTACGCCTCGCTCCTGCTTCAGATGTTCAACGGGTTGAATGCGCAGGCTGTGCCGTACGGAGTTCGGAGTGCGCGGGCGTGGCGGAACTCATGGCAGGTCGGGTTCATCGTGCGGGTGACCGAACGGCTCAAGGCGACCGAGGACGCCGCCCGAGCCGCCGCCAGCGCAGAGACGTCGGCCGCCGGGCGCAGCGGCGAACTTGTGCTGGCCGACCGCGACGCCATGGTCCAGGCCGCTTTCAAGGTCGAGAACCCGCACGTGCGGACGCAGCGAGGGTCGTACAGCGGTAGCGGGTACGGCGCCGGTGCCGCTGCTGGAAACCGGGCCGACATCGGCGGAACTCGCCGCATTGGTGCCGCGACCGCCGGGGTGCTCGCCTCCCACTAGTGGTCAACTCCGCCGGGGGCGGCGGCCCCGTCGTCCCCGGCTCTGTAGGAAGGAAGGGAATCCCATGTCCTTGAAGAGCCGCCCTCTGGCGCGGTGGAGAATTGACAACGATCAGATGCAGGCCGGTAGGGCGTGGGTGTCGTGCGAGGTCTGTGGGGCCACCGAAAACCTGACGCGCGTTGTCTGCCGTAAGTGGCCGTCCAGCACCGTCGGCGCGAGGTACTACGCCCGATGCCCCCAGCATCCTGACGCTCTGACGGCCACGGTCGAGTGCTGATCAAAACCCCAGGAGGTCACAGCATTTCCGCTTCCGGGTCACCCGGCCAGCCGCGCCAACTGCCGGTCGTGCCACCTGCTGAGCAGCAGCAGCGCGACGGTGGCGCCGATCAGCGCGCAGAACATGTCCCACTGGGTGTCCCACACATCGCCTTGCGTTGCCAGGAAGTCATCCGCCGCGTGCCCGCCGACGACCGCCGCCGCCCACTCGAGCATTTCGAAGAGCGCGCTGAAGGCCAGGCACGCGCAGACCGTGAGCGGTGCCAGCCAGCGGCTGCCGCGCAGCGGCGAGGTCCGGCTCAGCAACTCCCGTACCAGAATGGCCGGTACGAAGCCCTGCATCAGGTGCCCGAGCCGGTCGTACGGATTCCGCGCCAACCCCAGGACGTCCTGTCCCCACTCGCCCAGCGGCACCCGGGCATAGGTGTAGTGCCCGCCCATCGCCAGCACCAGCGCGTGCACCGCGAGCAGACAGCACAACAGGCCCGTCAGCGGGAAGCGCCGCCAGGTCCAGACGGCCAGCGGCAGCCCGATCAGGACCCATACCACTTCCAGCAGCCAGGTCATCCGGTCGTACGGCGCCCATGCGGAGACGGCGACCCCCGCGACCACCACCGCGGCGCAGACGCGAGGGAGCACGGAGGGTGGACCAAGCGTGGTCGCCGTACGGCCACGAACAGCTGTGGACAGGGACATCGGAGGCGCTCCTTCTTCTCGGCGACCTCATCATGGCGGCCTCGGGCCCCGGCGCCCTGAGTACAACTACTCAGACGATCCCAGGCAACCGGCTCTGTCTACGGCGTTCGCCAGCGGCTCAGACCTGCCGCCCGCCCCGATCTGTGAAGGCCGCCGAGGCGACTTCGGATCTTCACTGACCGGGACCGCTTTGGGTCGCCTTGGTGGGCCGATCCGCGCCGCCGCAGCCCGCTGCTTGAGTGACGCCGGTCACGTCATTTCGGATTGCCCCACCCGCTAGAACATGGTTTAATTAAACATGTCGGGAGGGGGAGGGCAGCACCCCCTCCCGGCCCCCACCGGGCCGAACGGCCCGACGGAACTCACCAGGAAGAGAAAAGCGATGCTCAACGTCAAGAACCGAGCCGGCTCTGAGGCGACCCCCGCCCTGTGGCCGACCCTTACGGTCGCCGAACTCGCCGCGCACCCGGGCAACCTCCGTGACATCGAGACCCCGGCCGATCTGCTGGCCGACGTGACGGAGAACGGCGTCACGGAGCCGCTGTACGTCGTGCGGACCAACGGTGACGTGCCGCAGGTCGTCGACGGGCTTCAACGTCTCGTCGCCGCCGTTGCCGCAGGTCTGGAAACCGTCCCGGTCACGTACCGCCCGGTCATCCGCATCGACGCGCTCACCCCGCACCCGAAGAACGCCCGCGAAGACCTGGACATCAACGCGGCGTTCGTGGAGTCCCTCCATGCCGAGGGGTGTCGAATTCCCGTCAAGATCCAGCGACTTGACGGCGGGGTGCTTCAGGTCAACGACGGCAACCGCCGCTTCTACGGCTCGAAGGACGCGGGGCTTACGCACCTGCCGTACGAGTGGGACGACGACGACCGCGACGCCGCCGGACAGTTCCTCGACATGATCACGACCGCGCAGCACCGCAAGGGCCTGACGCCGTCGGAGATGAACCAGGCCATGTTCAGCGCGGCCGAGGCGGGCGCGCAGGTGGGCCGTATCGCCCGAGCCGCAGGCGTGCGGCAGAAAGACGTCAGGACCGTCGTCAAGGTCCGGTCCGACGAGAAGCTGAGCGCCGCCGTCGCGAGCGCGAGCAGCTACGCGTGGACGTTCGAGCACATGGCCGCGCTCGCCGAGTTCGCCGACGATGCCCAGGTACTTGAAGCGATCACCGAGGCCGCCGCCGAGGAGGACGCCGACGCCAGCGACGTCGACTGGGCCATTGCCATTGAGCGCACCAAGCGCGACCAGCGGGCCAAGGCCGAAGCACACCGCGCGGAGCTGGAAGCGGCCGGACAGAAGGTCAGGGACGTCGAGGAACTGTCCGAGCGCGCGGTTGCCGTGTGGCGCCTTCGAGGCGTCAGCGCGGAGGAACACGCCGACTGCAAAGGGCAGGTGTGGGTGTTCGACGAGCGGCGAGGGGACCGGTACGAGCCGTACTGCTCAGCTCCCGGTCTGTACGGTCACACGGCCCCCGTGAGCGCCAGCGGCACCGGCGCCACGAAGACCGCCGCCGAGGTGGAGGCCGAGCGCGCCGCCCGCGCCGCCGTGAAGAAGGGCAACCTTGACTGGGACGCCGCCGAGGCCCTGCGCCGGAAGTGGATCACGGACCTGATCAAGCGGCGCAATCTGCCGAAGAACATCACCAACGACCTGATCGGACACGTCAACAACGCACTGCTCAACGGAAGTTGGGGCATCTCCGAGGATCTCAACAAGGAGCCGACCACCGAGATCCTGGCCGTCTTCCTGGGGCTGACCACCGAGCAGGCCAAGAACCGAGGCGGTTTCGCCGGGCACGTCGCCAAGGACCCCCGCAGGGCTCCGCAGCTTCAGTTCGCGGCACTTGCCGCAGTCCGCGAGAAGTGCGCGACGCGGTCGGCGTGGCGGACGGACAGCCAGCGGTCGGACTGGACCCGGAAGCCTGCGGGGCGCTGGTTCATGGTGCTGGAAGCGCTGGGGTACCCGTTGACGCCGATCGAGCGGTCTGTTGTGGACGACGAGCCGTACGACCCGGCGAAGAAGCCCCATGCCGCGATCACGTCCGGCGGCGAGCAGGGAGTGCAGGAGGAGTCCGGCGCCGAGGAGCCGAGCGAGCAGGAGGCCGACGAACCGTCGAGCGATGACGAAGCCGCCGCCTGACCTTTCAGCCGCCCGATCCCGGGGGCGGGAAACTCCTCGCCCCGATCGCCCCAGGAGCCCCACAGTGCCCCGTACAACCCTGTCCGAGCCCCACGCCGACGCCCACGGATGCGGTTGCGTCCCCGCTCCCGCCGACCCCGACCCCAGCACCACCGCCGACATCATGCAGGCCCGCGCGATCGCGGCCGGACTCGCGGAATTCGGCATCGGTCCGGCCCGCTGGTCCGCCGCCTACGACCACCAGGGCGCCGCCGTCGTTCTGCGCGTGGACACCTCACGCGGCCTGTACGCGCTGGTCATCCCGGCCCCCGGCCAGCCGTTCCCCGTCCACTACCGGGGGGAGCGCATCGGAGCGCTGGACTGCCGCCGCACCTACGGCACCGCCGACAGCTACACCGCCGCCCTGTTCGCCGCGTTCCTCCGAGACCGTGCCGCACTGGAGATTCCCGGCCGCGATGCTTGCCCTACATCTGAAAACGTGGTTTAATTAAATGTGTCGGAGGGGGAGGGCAACACCCCCTCCGACACACGGGCCGCCATCGGCCCGACACCCGGCCGCACGCGGAGGGCAACCCGCCTGGCCGGGCGCTCGATCCCTCTCTCACCAGCAGGAGCACCCTTCCGATGAACACCTCTGTCTTGCGCTTCGACGTCCCGGAGACGGCGGAGAGCCACGTCCGCCAGCTTGTCGAGGCCACCAACGCCCGCGCCGCGATCCACGGCCTAAACCCCTATGCGTTGGAGATGTCCGCGCCGTTCCTCGCGGACTACAAGGACCACGGCGGCCGGGTGATCGGCAAGCGGTACTTCGTGACCGTCACGCTCACCGGCGGAATCCCCCGCCACGCCGGTTGGACCGTCGTCGCCCGACTCGACCACGACGACGAAGGCGAGACGATCCTCAGCACCTTCCCCGGACTCTCCGACGAGCTTGCCGAAGAGGCGCGCGGGATACGGGTGGTGGAGAACTTCTGCTACGGATGCAAGGTCGAGCGTGACCGCACCATCACCTACCTCGCGCGCCACGAGAACGGCGAGTACCGGCAGTTGGGCACCACGTGCGTCGAGCCGTACACGGGTCTGTCGATCAAGGGACTTCAGGCGCTGTGGAGGCTGGAGAAGATCAAGGACGCCGACTGGGACGGGTTGGGGGTCGAGGGAGTTCCCGCCGACATCCGGTTGCCCGTGGACAGGGTGCTCCAGGTGGCCGCCGCCGTCGTGGCGATGGACGGCCGTTTCTACGCCCGGTCCGAGGAATGGAAGAAGGCCACGTCGACCGCTGACAGCGTGTCCGCCTACTTCTTCAACCGCCGGATCTCCGAGGAATGGCGCGCGGACGTCAATGCTCAGCCCGGCGCCGAGGCCACGGCCGCCGCCGTACGGGAGTGGGCCGTCCAGGGATACGGCAGCACCAACGACTACCGCCACAAGATTGCCCAGTTGGCGAAGGGACAGACGGTCGGGCAACGGCACCTTCCGACGCTCGTTTCCGCGATCGCGGGATGGCACCGGGACCAGGAGAAGGCGGCGGCCGAGCGCGCGGCCCGGTGCTCGATACCTCAGGGGAAGGTGGGGGAACGGCTCACCGTCTCCGCCACCGTGACGACCGTGATCGAGCTGGAGGAGCGTCACTACGGCTACCACGCTCAGCGCCGCCGACTGGTCAAGTTCCAGGACGCGAGCGGCAACGTCTACGTCTGGTACAGCAGCGCGGCCGACGTTCCCGGCCAGGGCGACGAGGTCGAGGTGACCGGCACCGTCAAGGACCACAGCACCTACGGCGAGGTGGCACAGACCGTACTGACCCGGTGCCGCGTCACCGAGCGCGAAGCCACCGAGGAACGCGAGTTGGTCGCCGCGTAACAGCGCCGGTCGGGCGGTACCCCCTCCGCCCGACCGGCCCCCGGCGGGTGGCCGGGACTCGGACGGCATCGAGCCGCCCGCGTCCCGCGCGCCTACCGCCGGCCGACCTCCCGGCGCGAGCGCGGAAGACCGCGCAGAACCCCACGAAGGACGTCCCAGAGGGACGGCTCAGCCTGGCCCGGCTCGCAGCCGGCCGGAACGTCCGGGCCGAAGACGGCCCTCCCGCACCGTCCGGACGCCGGGCCGAAGGGCGTGCCCTGCGGGCACGACGGTGCTGTCCGCCGCGCTCCGCGCGACCACCTTCGTTGAGGCGCGGCGTGTGCCTGACCACGCCACCGAACATCATGAGGAACACCTCATGCCCGAGGATGCGTGTGCCGTTCGCCCGGACCGCCCGCTTGGTTCGCTGATCGGTCATGGCTCGTGCGTCGTCCGGTCACGTGCCCGACCTGCCTGTGCTGGTGTCCCGGGGCTGCCGTGCGCCAGCCCGACCCCGTCTGTTTCGCTGGAGCAGGGCGGCGCCGAGCGGGGTCAGAGTGTGCAGAACCGTGTTGGCGTACCGGTGGCTGGTGATCAACCCGGCGTCGCGCAGCCGCGTGGTGTGATGGCTCGCCGTGGTGGGGGTGACACCGGCGTGCCGGGCGGCCTCGGTCGTGGTGGAACCGCACGCAGCCGCGCGCAGAATGGCCGCGCGGGTGGGGCCGAGCAGTCCGTTCAGAGGTGTGCAAGTGGTCGGAGGCGCCGTCACCGGGATGTACTGAACGGGATATATCAGGACGGGCAGGAGGCCGGGGTCAGCCAGGGCGATGGGAACGTTCCAGCAGAAGTAGGAGGGGATCAGCAGCAGTCCACGCCCGTTGAGGTGGACATCGCGCCGGCACGGATAGGCGGGGACTTCCAGCACGGGGTGGCGCCAGCGGACCGCCGGGGTCAGGTCGGCGAGCACGGCCTCGATGCCGGCCCGGAACAGCGCGCGGGTGTGTCTGGCCCGCTCGGCGTGCAGGCGTTCGTGGATGTGTTCCTCGTACGGAGCGAGCACGGCGCGGTGATAGGCGCGCAGGGCGTGCACGAGCTGCCCCCTCACCTCTCCCTCGGCGACTTGGTGCGCCCAGGCGGGCGCGCCCACGGTCTCCTGGAGCCGCGTGATCTCGTCGGCCACTCGGCGGCGCGAGGTCGCCAGAATGCTGTCCAGACCGGCGTCCAGCCCCTCGATGCCCTCGGCCGGGGTGAGGAAATCGGGGAAGTACCTGGCTCGCGGAAACAGTGGCAGGAGCAACGGCATCGCGGTACGGTCCAGGCCGGTCTCACGGAGTGTGGAACAGGCGGTGCGGTACCAGGGCGCGTGGGCCCAGCGGCCCTCGCGGGTCTGGAAGCGGTGCAGACTGGCTGTGATCTCCCACAGTGGATGAGGCCCGGCCGCCACCCTGAGGCGGGTCAGGTCCTCGGGCGTGAAATGGAAGCG
Source organism: Streptomyces niveiscabiei (assembly GCF_001419795.1). Classification (GTDB taxonomy): domain Bacteria; phylum Actinomycetota; class Actinomycetes; order Streptomycetales; family Streptomycetaceae; genus Streptomyces; species Streptomyces niveiscabiei. The sequence goes on along the minus strand of NZ_LIRL01000346.1, from coordinate 7,567 downwards.
GAGCATCCCGTTTCCTCGTCTCTTCCCAGCTGTCATCTGCGATGTTTCAGTGGGCTCGCACGAGCATGACAGCGGTGCAGGGGGGCGCGGAACATAAGTTCACGCCAGCCGGATCCGCCGCCCGAAACGGGGATACGGAGCGCCCGGCACAGCCGTTGCACTCGGCGCCCACAGCGGATCTCGGCACCGACCATGAGAAGGGGATCGGTATGTCCTCGAACAAGCACGAGAGCACGCCCAGACCGCGTCGGTTCCGCAAGGCCCTGGCGGTCGCCGGTCTCACCGGCGCCCTGGCCTCCCTGAGTCTGGTAGTGCCCGGCACGGCGAACGCCGCCGTGCGGGCCTGGGAGTGTCCCGTCGGGTACGTGTGCGTCTGGAGCGGCACCAACGGCACCGGCAGCCGCTGCGCCTGGTCTAGCGCCGACCCGGACTGGTGGGGTGGTTCCGTCCAGTGTTCGTGGTCCGACACACAGAACGTCCGGTCAGCCTTGAACCGTGGCACCTCGTCCGCCTATGACGGCGTCGCCTTCTACCACGGCGCCAACTACACCAACTACAGCGGCTGTCTGTCGCAGAACGGGGGACGGGACAGCAGCTTCAACGCCAGTCTCCGTTCCCATCGTTGGGTAGCGTCCTGCTGATCCCGGCCTGACACCGGGGGCTGGCCTTCTGGGGTCGGCCCCCTTCCAGCGCGTTCAGGAACCAGGTACTGGTCACCTTTCGTAGCTGGGCGAGAGGGAAGCCTGTCGTACAGCCCTACTTGTGGAGATGCTGGGCGTCGGCTCAAAGTGTCGGCGGCGGCTGAATCCTGACCCGGTGTGGGCGGTCGAGTTCTGACCCACCGGGTCTGGTTGCCGGTGTTCAGTCGGTGTCGTGTGTGGCGGTGGGGACGCGCCCGAGTTGGCGTCCGCGCATGCGGTAGGAGTCGCCTTTGAGGGAGTGGACCTCGGCGTGGTGGACGAGGCGGTCGATCATGGCGGCGGCCACGGTCTCGTCGCCGAAGACCTCGCCCCAGCGTCCGAAGGGTTTGTTGCTCGTGACGATCACGCTCGCTCTCTCGTATCTGTTCGAGACCAGCTGGAAGAACAGGTTCGCGGCCTCGGATTCGAAGGGGATGTAGCCGACCTCGTCGACCACGATCAGCGGATAGCGGGACAGTTTGGTGAGCTCGGCCTGGAGGTGTCCGGCGTGGTGGGCGGCGGCCAGGCGGTCGACCCATTCGGCGGCGGTGGCGAACGCGACGCGGTGGCCGGCCTGGCAGGCGCGGACCGCGAGTCCGATCGCCAGGTGTGTCTTCCCGGTCCCCGGCGGTCCCAGGAAAACAGCGTTCTCCTTCGCGGTGATGAAGTCCAACGTGCCCAGATGCGCGAGCTGTTGGCGCGTTATGCCGCGCAGATGGGTGACATCGAGTTCCTCGATCGTCTTGATCGCGGGGAAGCGGGCGGTGCGGATGCGGGCCTCGCCGCCGTGGGACTCGCGGGCGGAGACCTCCCGCTGGAGGCAGGCGACGAGGAACTCGGTGTGTGTCCAGGTCTCCTTCAGGGCGCGTTCGGCCAGGCGTTCGGCGGCGTCCAGCAGGGCCGGGGCCTTCATCGCCCGGGCCAGGAAGGACAGGTCGGCGGCGGTCTGACGGCCGGTCCTGGGCCCCGCAGCGGCGGTGGTCCTGGTGGTGGCGGGCATCAGGAGACCTCCGGATCATCGGCCTGACCGCCGCCCTCGATGAGGGTGAACAGGCGGTCGTAGGAGTCGAGTCGGCGTTGTTCGACCTCGACGAGGTCACTTGCGGTGGCGGTGTTGTGCCGACGGACGGCCTGGGCCCGGGAGGCTTGATGGTGGCGGTAGTCGCCGCGCAGGACGGCTGCGGCGCGGGCATGGACCGGGTCGGTGATGGTCTGCTGTTTGGCCCAGCACCGTGGATGGCGGGCGACTTCCGCCCCGCCGGGCGTGAGGGTCACGACGACCTCGTCGGTGTCGGTGCGGACCTGGACCTTCTTGCCGATGGCGAGGGGGTGCACGGAGTAGTCGCAGGTGTCGACGCGGATGTAGTGGTCGCGGCCGATGCGGGTGGCGAAGCGCCACCATCGTGGCGGGTCGACGGGTGGCAGGGTGAGCATCTGGGCCCGGTCGGCTTCCCACCGGTCTATGGGGCGGGCGCCCAGGGTGCGGTGCTGGCGCCGGTTGGCGATGGCCAGCCAGGTCGCCAGCTGGGTGTTGAAGTCGTCGGGCCCGGTGAAGGTGCGGCCCGGCAGGAAGCTGGTCTCCAGGTAACCGTTGGCCCGCTCCACCAGCCCTTTCGCTTCGGGATCGCGGGGTCTGCAGAGGTAGATCCGGGTGGCGAGCAGGCCCGCGAACGCGGCGAAGTCGCCGGTCACCTTGCCGCGGCCGATGCCGGCCTCGTTGTCCCAGACCAGCATCCGCGGGACCGCGTTCCAGCCGGTCAGCAGCTTCCAGTGTCCGTCGATCAGGTCGCCGGTGGTGCGGGTGGGTAGCATCCGTGCGGCGATGAGCCGTGAGTAGCCGGACACCATCACGAGCACGGGAGGACGGCCGGACTGGCCGTATCCGAGCGGGATGTCGGCCGGTGGGAACCACAGGTCGCACTGGGCCAGCTCGCCGGGCTGATAGCTGGTGCGTGAGACCGGATCGACCGGCAGATAAGCGGGCCGCAGCTCGCGTACGCGTTCTTTGAGGACGGTCATGCCACGGTCCCAGCCAATCCGTTCGGCGATCACGGTCGCGGGCATCGTCGGGGTCTGCTTCAAAAGCTCCCGGATCTGCGGTTCGACCGCGTCGACCGCCGAGCCCTTCGCTGGCCGCGAGTAGACCGGCGGCCGGTCGGTGGCCAGGGCCCGCTTCACGGTGTTCTTCGAGATGCCCAGCTGCCGGGCGATCGCCCGGATCGGCATCTGCTCGGCCCGGTGCAGCCTGCGGATCTCTGCCCAGTCCTCCACGGAAATCACCCTCTTCTCCTGACCTTCGATCAAGATCAGGTTGGTCAGAAGACCACGAAGTGGGTCAGTTTTGATCCGCCGTCAGAGGGTCACGATTCACCCGCCGCCGACAGTGAACCGGCATCCGGACAGGCGCGCGAGAACCGCCCTGAGTGCTTCCCGCGGACGCGGGGGTGAACCGCGAGAGTCGAGCGGGGCGTTGCTGTCGCCGGCGTGCTTCCCGCGGACGCGGGGGTGAACCGCTGGCGGTGCTCATCCCGGTCGCGATGGAGGTGTGCTTCCCGCGGACGCGGGGGTGAACCGGTCCGCCAGGAACGGCGCCGCGTCATCGAGGAGTGCTTCCCGCGGACGCGGGGGTGAACCGTCGGACGTGCGCCCGGCGTTGTCGATCATGGCGTGCTTCCCGCGGACGCGGGGGTGAACCGATCACGTACGCGCCCTTGCCGAGCAGGTCGCGGTGTTTCCCGCGGACGCGGGGGTGAGCCGAGGTCGTACAGCTCGTTGTAGGACCACTGGTGGTGCTTCCCGCGGACGCGGGGGTGAACCGCACGCCCGCGCTGCGGTGCGCCGTCGGCTCCATTCCGAACCAGGTGGCGAACTGGCCGGACGCAGCGCGTCGTCCGCCGCCCAGGGACTTCACCATCCCCGTCGGGAACCGGCTCGCCGGGTGCGGCTGACCATCGCACCCGGCACGTCCTACAGCTCTCCGCTCAGCACAGCACGCCGGGCGCGTACTTCACCACGCCTGACGTCGTGGCGTCCCACATCCAGATCTCGGTTTCCCGCCAGAGCCTCGGCAGCTCCAGGACAGGTTCCGTGAACGGGTCACCCGTCCGGGCCAGGCGACGGCTCCCCGGTAGCGGCGTTCACCCACCCCGTCTCGACCGGCGAGGGTCTCCAGGAGGCATCGTTCGTGAGGATCGCGGCGAGACCCTCACACTCATCTCGCCTCCGCCCGCCAGGGCCGCCGACTCGATCAGGTCCGGGGAGATCCCCTACTCGGCGAGCGCAGGGAGCTGACGGGCGCGGAGAACGCCATGCGGAACCCCGCGTCCCCCTTCCAGTCGGCGGCACGCAGGGGCTCCGGCATGCGGCTGGCCATGTAAACCCCGGCGAGCAACCCGCCGGCGGCTTCGTCGACGGGGCGACACGTCCGCGGACTTCGCCTCCCAGACCGGCATGTCCACGGCCTCCGTGGCGACGACGCCCCCGTCGGCCGCCGCGGATACGCCGTCTCCCACGGTGGTTCCCGCACCCGCCCTGACCTGCGAGGAGGCTGCCGGATTCCGTCGTCCGACGAACGTCTTTATCGTCGTCTATACCGTGGCCATTTGCAGGCCAGAGCGCCCGATAAACCACCCACTCACCCACCCATAATCACGTAGGGGTGGGCTGGATCGGTTTGGAGTGTTTCTTTCCGTCGGGTCCGCTGGTGTACGGTTATCCCGTCACATCCCTTCGAACTATGAAGGGAGGTGAAGCCATGCCCGGTCCCCGCGAAGGTGATCGGGTGGCACGGTCCGGGTGCTGTTCCAGGCAGGAGGGAGCCCTCCGCTACCTGAAGCAGATCGCCATGGTCCTGCGGATCGGTTACTACTTGGTGCTGCTGGTGCAGTTTCTGTAGTGTCTGACCTGCTGGAACACGGCGGAGGGCTCACCTCGTCGCAGAGATGAGCCCTCCTGGTCCGTTTCACCTCGTAGGGCTCCGCGCGTCGCCTGCAAGCAATGGCGCGCGGGGCCCTTCCATGCGTGGACCTCCGTTCCACCGTAGCACGTTTCCGAATCCGATTTCATTTCTCTCGGGGTTTTCAGCATCAGGAATCGGAGTCCTTTCGATGCTTCCGTGACGCGATTACATCACTCTCAACAGTAAGTCGCGAACGGAATCTTTGCGGCATCCGATTGTTTCCCCAGGTCGATCCGTAATTCCTGGAACGTGAAAACGTAAGAGTTGGAGCCGTGAAACGTGACTCTGAAGCGGTGGAACCGTGCAACCGAGTCAGGTTTCGCTCCTGTACTTCGACAGCGTCGAAGCGTCCTGACAGAATTACGTCTGCGCAGGTCAGGGAGGTGGTGTGGGCTGCGTGATGAACGTGCCACCCACCCCAGGAACCCCGTGGATGATGCTCTCGGAGTACCGAAACCGGGTCTGTCCGTCTACGGCCTGTTGTCTGGGTGGGTTGCAGGGTCTGCCCTCGCGCGCGACCCGGAGGCCCTCTCATGCCCCTTGTCCGGGGATGGTGTCCACACCTTTGCCCAAGTCCTCTGCGCCCGGACCCCGGACCGGGTGTCAGACCCATCCCGTCCAACGATCGCGTCTTTAAGGGAGGTCCGGTGACGGAGGAGTGGCGTCCGGCAGATCCTGGTGCTGTGGATCATTTCGAGGTGCGGGAGGTACCCCTGGCCGAGGTCGACTCGGCCGGCCTGGTGGAGACGGACTTGGAGGCGTTCGCCGAGTTGGCGCGGCTGGACATGGAGGATGCGGACCTGGCAGGGCGTAGGGGGATGCGGTTGTCGGGGGCGGGGGACGCGGACCACTTCCGTCGTCGGGCTGCGGTCTGGGTCCATCTCGCGGAGAGGCACCCCGAGTTGGAGGCTGAGGCGGCCCAGTCCGTCGAGTTGTGGCAGATCTTCGAGTGGCGTGCGGTGGCGTCCGTCGTCGAGGGCTCGGTCCGCTCGCGCCGTCTGTAGGCGGGAACCGGCAGCGAGGGGCGAGAACGAGTTAATGCAGAAACGCTGTTTCGTCTTGCTGTCGGAACCCACGACCCGCCGCCCTCAACAGGCTCCGTGTGCAGCTGCACGTCCGCGACGACCGCGACCCCATACTCGGCGGCGGCCCGCCCTCCGAGGACCTAGGTGGTTTGGGAGCCCTACAGATTCCGCCCCGGCCTCGACTGCGCCGACTCCCTCGGCCGGTCCTCCGACATCCTCACCCTGGAGGCCCACGCCTCGACCCGCCTCGCCGTGCCCTTCCTCGACCTGAGGATCGGCGGCTCCTTCGGCGGCGCGGCCTGGCTGGGAAGATGACTGCGCGACCGGGTGCCGGGGGCCGCGGTGCGGGGACAGCGTTTGCGCTCAACCCGCGCGAGGTCCTGGAGACGACGCAAAGGGACCTTCCCACCGCGAAGGTTTCTGCTGCCCGAACCCCGACCGCCCTCGGTCGGGTGACGCCGAAGAACGCCAGGCAGACGTCCTACAGATCCTGAACAGCCCGCAGGGCCCGGCCGACGTGCGCCATGGTCTCGGCCGGGACTTCGCCCAAGAGCTGCGCGCCGTCGAACCGGTCGATGCGCAGTTGGGCGATGTTGATCGAGATGGCGGTGCAGGGGAAGGGATCGGTGATCGTGACAGACATCGCGGTGTCGGGGTACCGGCCGGGCGGGTGCAGCACGATCGCCAGGACGGCGCCATACGTCGTCTCCACGCCGGTCAGGCTTCGCGGCCGTCGGTCTGCCTCCAGATCTCGCCGCGTCTCACAGCAGGGTGTCGCCCTCGCCACAGAGGTCGTCGGCGAGACCGAGCGCGGCGAGCTGCTGACCGCCGTCGTACACGGACTGGCGCTGGACGACCCGCGCGATGTACTGGGACAGGGTCAGGCCGGCGGTCCGCGCGGCCTCGGTGAGCGCGGGCACCACGTCGTCGGGCAGGTCTACGGTCACGGCGGTCATATGGGCAGAGTATGGACACGCCGGGCCCCGTGTCAGGGTTCCGGGGAATCCGGCCTCCAGGAGGGTTACCACGATGTGGACCGCTGACGATGGAACACCCAAGGGGTCGGCCCCTAGCGGAGTCGGGGTTCTCGCGCGAGGGGGCCGTGGCGGTGGAGCGGCCACGCCGCCGGAAGGCCGCCTCGCTCGTCCGGTCACGGGGAGGTAGGGCGGCGTGGTCTTAGCGGGTCGGAACGGTGTAGGTGAGAGGGGAGGTGCGGAGGAGGGGGACGTCGGGGACGGGCCGCTGCTCGTCGACGTAACCCGCGAGGTCGGGACCCACGACGGACCTGCTTCCCGCGGACGTGGGGGTGAACCGCTGAACTGGCCTCGGTGCTCTGCTGGCTTGAGCACCAGATTTGCGCAAACCTTGGAACGTACGTCGCGACTTCAATGTTTCTAGGTTTAATCATGATCGGTAGTTGCTTTCGTGACTCCTTCTGGTGAGGTGCGCACGTGTACGCACCGGTCCTGGATTGATGGGGGCTGAGGCGGATCGAGCAGGGTTGAATAGGGTGCCAATGTCCGGTTCTCTGGAATAATCGCAGGTCAGACCCACCCTCGTCTCGGGTTCGACTCCCCTAGGCTCCACATCTTTGGACCCCCTTTGACCTGCGGAAACGTGGGGCGGAGGGGGTCTTTTGCTTGGCGGGGTGTGCAGCCTGTGGGCACATCGGTTCAGGGCGCGGGGACCACAGTGCGTGAGCTGGGGCTTTATCTGGCCGCTGGGTCGTTGGGGAGCTTGGGGGCGTTCGGTTTCTTCCAGTCGTTGTTGGGCTTGTGCGTGCCGCCGGGTGGTCTGGGGGACGGGAGTCTGGTGTAGATGGTGATGCGGGCGCCGTGGAGTTGGGTTGAGGTGTGGGGGCGGAAGTGGTGGTGGAGGGTGTTGGTCTTGGCCTGGTCCTCGGG
>NZ_LIRL01000345.1 GCF_001419795.1 Streptomyces niveiscabiei | reverse complement strand
CCTCGCGGACGTCCGCGAGGGCGACGAGGTCACCGTCGCCGGGCGGGTCCTGCGCGTCCGCGACTTCGGGGGCATCGTCTTCGTCACCCTGCGGGACTGGTCCGGCGACCACCAGCTCGCGCTGACCGAAGCGGACCGCTTCCGCGCCGACGTCGACCTCGGCGACCTCGTCAGCTGCACGGGCACCGCCGGACGCAGCGACAAGGGCGAGCCGACCGTCTTCGTCCACGGCTGGCAGCTCACCGGCAAGTGCCTGCGCCCCCTCCCCGACAAACGGCGCGGCCTCACCGACCCCGAGGCCAAGGTCCGCCTGCGCGCCCTCGACCTCGTCACCAGCCCCGCCGCCCGCGACACGATCCGCGCCCGCGCGGCCGTCGTCCAGGCGCTGCGGGGCGGCCTCCTCGACCGCGGGTACCTCGAAGTCGAGACGCCCATGCTCCAGCAGATCCACGGCGGCGCCAACGCCCGCCCGTTCACCACCCACATCAACGCCTACGACCTCGACCTCTATCTCCGGATCGCCCCCGAGCTGTATCTCAAACGGCTCTGCGTGGGCGGCCTGGAAAAGGTCTTCGAGATGGGCCGGACCTTCCGCAACGAAGGCGTCTCACCGAAACACAATCCCGAGTTCACGATGCTGGAGGCATATCAGGCCTACGCCGACTACGACGTCATGCTCGACCTGACCCGCGAACTGATCCAGGGCGCGGCCAAAGCCGCATTCGGAACCCCGGTGATCCGCAAAGGCGGCGAGGAGTACGACATTGCGGGGGAGTGGCCCGTCAAGACCGTGTACGGGGCCATTTCCGAGGCGCTCGGAGAAGAGATCGGCGCGGATACGGAGCTGACGGCTCTGCGCCGGCAGTGCGACCGCGCCGGGGTGCCGTACGGGGACGGGGACGGGCGCGGGGACGTCGTGCTGGAGATGTACGAACGGCTCGTCGAGGAACGCACGCTGCTGCCGACGTTCTACAAGGACTTCCCCACGGACGTCTCCCCGCTCACCCGGCAGCACCGCACCGATCCCCGGCTCGCCGAACGCTGGGACCTCGTCGCGTTCGGGACGGAACTGGGCACGGCCTATTCCGAATTGACGGACCCGGTGGAACAGCGCAGGCGCCTGACGGAACAGTCCCTGAAAGCGGCGGGCGGCGATCCGGAGGCGATGGAACTCGACGAGGAATTCCTGGAGGCGCTGGCTTATGCGATGCCGCCCACCGGGGGACTGGGAATCGGCGTGGACCGACTCGTCATGTTCGTCACGGGCCTGACGATCCGGGAGACTCTGCCGTTCCCGCTGGTCCGCAGAAGGTGACATCGGCTGGCTGAGTGGAAAAGCAGCGCCATACCGGTGTCGCGGAGGTCGGCCTGTCGCCGCGCGGGTGACGTATGAGCCATGAAGAAAGATCAGGTGTTCACACGGCGTCGGGTGTTGTGGGGTGCGGGCGTCGCGGTTGCCGGGGCTGCCGGAGCCGTGACCCTGGGGCTGAGCGGGGGAGAGGAGACCGTCCCCGCTCCCGCCGCCGGGGCTCCCGCCCGGCGCGTTCCCCTCAAGGCGTCCGCCTATCGCCTTCAGCCCGTCACCGGGTTCGGGCCGCCCGCCCCGGGCCCGGCGCGCCCGGCCGTACGGCGCAAGCCCATCCTCGAAGTCTCCGGGCGCGGGAACACCATGGTGCTCACCTTCGACGACGGGCCCGACCCCCGCTACACGCCCGCCATCCTCGACACCCTCGGCGAGTACGGCGTCCACGCGATGTTCTTCGTGTGCGGCGAAATGGCCGCCGACAACCAGGAGTTGCTGGCCCGGATGGCCGACGAAGGGCATGTCGTCGGGAACCACACCTGGTCGCATCCCCTCCTGACGAAACTGCGCCGCAGCCGCATCCGGTCCGAGATGCAGCGGACCTGCGAGGTGATCGAGGACGCGTACGGGGATAAGCCGCGCTGGTTCCGGGCACCGTACGGCGCCTGGAACCGGGCCGCGTTCCAGATCGGCGCCGACCTCGGCATGGAGCCCCTCGCGTGGACCGTGGACACCCTGGACTGGACGACGCCGGGGACCGGGACCATCGTGAGCCGGGTCGCCGGGGGCGCCGCGCCGGGCGTGGTCGTGCTGTCGCACGACGCCGGGGGCGACCGCACGCAGAGTGTGCGGGCCCTGAGGCGGTACCTGCCCCGGCTGCTGGACTCCGGCTACCACGTCACCGTGCCGCCCAGGCACCCCGCCTGAGGGAGCGGGCGCCCGCCCGGCCGGGACCGCTCAGCGGACCCCGGTCAGGCGGGCGAAGACGACGACGTTCCCGGCGTAGCCGTGGGCCTTGGAGAAACCGCCGCCGCAGGTGATGACCCGGAGTTCCGGGGCGCCCTTGGAGGCGTACACGCGATCGCCCGGGAAGTTCTTCTTCTCGAAGACCTCGATGCCGTAGATCTCGAACACGGCGGTCTTCCCGTCCTTGCGGGACACCTCGACCTTGTTGCCCTTCTTGAGGGCGCCGAGCCCGTAGAAGACGGCGGGACCGAGCTTGTTGTCGACGTGCCCGACGACGACGGCCGTGCCCTTCTCGCCGGGCGAGACCCCGCCGGTGAACCACCCCGCGAGGTTCGGGTCCTCCGGCGGCGGCGCGTCGACCCACCCCGCCGCGTCCAGGCCGACCGGCATCACCGGGGCGGCGACCCGGATCGCCGGGATGGCGACCCGCTCCGGCACCGAGTACGGCAGCGGACCCGGCGCCTTGTCGAAGACGCTCCCCGTCAGACCGCCCGTGCGGCCGTCGGCGGCGGCAGCGGCGGCCGGCTGCGGCGGACCGGCGTCGAACTCGCCCGAACCGTTGCGGATGAGCGCCAGGCCGGTCAGCAGGACCAGCGCTATCACGCCCCACGGCGCGCGCTTGCGCGACCGCGCCTCTTCCTCTTCCTCCGCCTCGGACAGCTCGTAACCCGACATTCGCCAGCCCCTTCCGACACGGCCGTCGCCGCGTCCCTTAGCGCCTGCCGGAAACGCTAGGACGGTCCCCGCCGACCGGCGACAAGAGCGCGGCGAACGGGTGGCCGCCGGACGGGTCGGTGCGCCATCCGAGTCGACGGCCACAGGAAATTTCTGACGGTCCGTGACCTGCGGCGATGGGCGATTGCGCGGAGGTCGTACGGCGTGTCGCTCACCAGGACGGACCAGTCCCGAAATGCGGGCGCCCGCACGGCATCTGAGGGTCGGTCCGGGAGGCGTTCTCTCGCCGACAGACCGGGGACGTGCCCCGGGGCGCCTTCCGCGGAGGAACCATGCGTACCACTCGTGCCCTGGCGGCCTCGGCCGCCGCGTGCGCCGTCCTGGGCCTCGCCGCCCCGACGGCCTCGGCCTGGACCGACCCCACGTCGGTCACCTCGGCGCCCAGCGTCATCGCCCGCGGCGGCCAGCTCGTGCTGACCGTCAACGGCGGCGGGAACAACGCCTGCACCACGCCGGGCTCCACGGTCAGCTCCAACGCCTTCCCGACCACCACCCTGACCTCGATGGGCGGCAACACGGCCACCGCCACCGTCCGCGTCAACTCCTTCGCCAACGCCGGTTCGTACACCGTGACGACCACCTGCGAGGGCCGCACCCGTACCTTCCCCGGCGTCTTCACCGTCCTCGGCGGCGTCCGCGGCGGGATCGGCGGCAGCTCCACCACCGGGGCCACGCCGACCGACATGGCGATCGGCGGCGGGCTCGTCGCGGCGGCGCTCGTCGGCGGCGGGGTGTTCTGGATGCGGCGGCGCGCGGAGCGCCGTATCTGAAGCCCTCTTCTGGAGAAACGTTTTCGGCCCGGCCCTCTGAGGAGGGACCGGGCCGAAAACGTGGCGCCTGAGGAGCCTCAGCCGCCGTCCTCGCCCGTGCGGCGGCGCGAGAAGTGGTAGGCCGCGCCGACCGACCCGACGATGAGCAGGGTGCCGAGACCCAGCTCCTTCAGGTCGAAGCCGCCGACCGTGCCGCCCTCACCGGCGTGCACACCCCGGTTCGGGGGGTAGAGCGGGTACGGCTGCTGCGTGGGCGTCCGGCCGCCCGCGATCGTGAGCTGGGCGGTGCCGCTGTCGCCGCCGTTGCAGGTGAACGTCACCCGGTACGCGGCGCCGGGACGGGCGTCCCAGTCGACGGTCGCCGTGGACTGCGAGCGGTCGGGTGGGATGCGCACGGTGTCGAAGACACCGGACGACACGATCACCGTCCCGCCGCAGTTGCCGTTGCCCCGGTCCACCGAGAGCGTGACCTGGCCGCCCGCCGCGATCGTCGACGGCATCACGCTGAAGCCGAACGCGTTGGAGTCACCCGCCGCCGCTGTCGGTGCGGTGAAGGCCAGGGCGCCCGCGCCCAGCAGTGCGGCCGAGGCGACGCGTATCGCGCGCATGGTCAATCCTCCGGTCCCCGAGGAGCAGCTCGCGGACCTGTTCCGCTCGCGCCTGGAATGCACCTCGATGACCGAAACGCTAGGAACAGGTGTGCGTACGCGCGATCGGTGTCGTGCGAATGGGGCATCTGTATGGGCCGGTCAGGGGACCTGGGCGGCGTGGCGGATGAGGCGTCGTCAGCCTTTCGCGTCCGGGAAGAAGTGCAGGAAGGGTTCTGCCGACGCCGTGATGCCCCGGCTGTAGGGCGCGTCGAAGTCCCAGATCAGGAACAGGAGGAAGGCGATCAGCGCGGAGAACAGGCCCGCGAGGATCAGCTCCCTCGGGGTGCGGCGGATCTGGAGCGCGAAGACCATGCCGATCGTCACGATCCCGCCGCCCAGCAGACCGCCCCACACCACGCCCGGCATCGTCGGGTCGATGGAGTCGGCGCGGGCCGTGCGCGCCTGGTCGGCCGCCGCGACCTGGTCCAGCAGCGGCTGGTACTGCTGCGCCTGGAAGTCCGTCGTCGCCTGGTAGTCCGTCACGTCCGCGCGCAGCTTGCCGAGGAGTTCGTCGCCCTTGCCGCTGATCTCGCCCTCGTCCTTCATCGTCTTCCACTCGACGTCGACGATGTGTCCGACGTACGCGTTCACGTCGGCGCGGATCTTGTCGCGGACGTCCGGCGGGTACACCCGCACCCGCTCCGAGATCTCGTGCAGCGCCTGCGCCTCCGCCTGGACGTGGTCCTGGGCCGCGCTCCTCGCCTCCCACACGCCCGCGATGGCCAGCCCCAGCACGATCGCGTACACGACGCCGATCCACATCGTCATGTACTCGATGACGTCCGGCGTCTCCGAGGGGTCCTCGTCCTCCGCCGCGGTGCGCTGGCGCAGGAACGCGACGACGATGACCACCGCGACAGCGGCGACCATCGAGAGGGTGAGAACAAGCCATTCGGGCAAGGGGGCCTCCTTGGTGGCGTGAGGGTGAGGCGGGCGGGGTGGCGCGTGCGGCAGCCGTCAGCGCGGTCGCAGCGCCGCGACGGCGATCACCGCGGGGGCCGTGATCAGGAGGACGTACGTGACCGGGGACGTGGTGCCGTGAGTGGGGCGCTTGCGCGGCGTCGCCTGGTGGTACGCCGGGTACGTCACGGGG
>NZ_LIRL01000344.1 GCF_001419795.1 Streptomyces niveiscabiei | reverse complement strand
GGGGTACGGGGGTAGGGGGGTATGGCATACCCGGGTATGTCATACCGGGGTACTGGAGAGGGACGCGCGGTCCGCCTCAGCCCGCGAGCTGTGCCTCGACCGCCGTGACGACGTCCGTCGACTCCGGCTCGGTCTGCGGGGAGAAGCGGGCGACGACGGAGCCGTCCCGGCCGATGAGGAACTTCTCGAAGTTCCAGCGGATGTCGCCGGTGTGGCCCTCCGCGTCGGCGAACCCGACGAGCCGCTCGTACAGCGCGTGCCGGCTCTCCCCGTTGACCTCGACCTTCTCGGTCATCGGGAACGTCACGCCGTACGTCGCGGAGCAGAACTCCGCGATCTCCTCGGAGCTGCCGGGCTCCTGGCCCATGAACTGGTTGCAGGGGACGCCGAGCACGGTGAAGCCCTGCGCCGCGTACTGCTCCTGGAGCTTCTCAAGACCCGAGTACTGCGGGGTGAGCCCGCACTTGGAGGCGACGTTCACGACGAGGACGACCTGACCGGCGTACTGGGAGAGGTCGGCGGAGCCGCCCTTGAGGGAGTCGATCTCTACCTGGAGGGGGGAGGTGGCGTTGTTGGTCATGCTTCGGATGCTACGTCTACGGCCTCGGTGCCCCCGCCACGACCGCGTCCCCGACCTCCGTCCGCACGTACAGCACCGACCTGCCCACCCGCCGCCGCTCCACCAGCCCCGCGTCCCACAGCACCCGCAGATGCCGGCCGACCGAGCCCAGCCCCTGCCCGGTGACGGCGACGAGCTGGGTCGTGCTCATGGGCTGCCCCAGCAGCACCAGGACCCGGGCCCGCCCGGTCCCCAGCAACGCGTCCAGCGCCCCGGCCCTTCCCGCCCCGCGCTCCTCCGTGAGCACGCCGACGCAGGGGTAGACGACCGCGTACCGCAAGGACTCCTCCCACGCGACCCACCCCGTCTGCGGCGTCACGGGGACGAGGACCAGTTCGGCGCCCGAGATCTCGCGGGGCGGATACTCGTGCCGGTTCACCTGGAACGTGCTCTCGCCGAGCCAGCGGGTCCCCGGCCGCAGGGAGTCGAGCACGGCCGCCCAGCCGCCCCGGCTCACCTGGTCCAGCCGTACGGCGATGTCCGCTTCGAGGACGTGCCGCCTGCGCTCCCAGTAGAGGTGGACGGCCTCCTCCCACACCCACTCCATGAGGTCGGCGGCGCGGTCGGGCAGGTCGTCCCGCACTAGTACCTCGGGCAGCTCCCCGGCGAGGGCCATCCGCAGGTGGGCGTGGGACTCGGCGACCCCGGCGGACCGTACCCGTAGTACCTCGGTGGCGAAGTCCTCTCCACCCCGGGGTGGAGGCGTCAGGAAGTCGGCGATCCAGTCCCGGCCGAGCCCCGCCTTCACGAGCAGCGCGGTGACGGGGTCGGCGGCGAGGCGGGCGCGGTACGCGGGCAGGTGCGCGGCGAGCCACCGGCCCTCCCCGGGATGCCGGCCCACCCCGGCGTGCAGCAGCTTCAGCGCGGCGAAGGTCTCGGCGAGGGGGGACAGCACGAACCGGCTCCGGGCGAGCGTGTCGGCGTTGACCTGCCACAAGCCCACGAACGACCTCCTTGCCGGGCGGGATTCTCCGCGAGTGCTCGCGCGAGGATTCTCCGCGTGGGCTCGCGCGAGGATTCTCGGCGAGGGCTTGCGCGGGATTCTCCGCGAGGGCCCGCACGACCTTTCGCGTACCCGCGAAACATTAACCACCCCGCCCCGGCCGCCCCAAGACTCCGTCCATGACCGGCGCACCCACCACGACCGCTGCCCCTTCCACCACCCCGTACAGATCCCTCTTCGCGATCCCCGAATTCACCCCCCTCTTCCTCTCCTCCGCGACCCACGTCGCCGCCCAGACCCTGGCCGGTCTGGCCCTCGGCACGCACGTCTACCGGGAGACGGACTCCCCCCTCCTCTCCGCGCTGAGCATGTTCGGCCCGTCGCTGGCGCAGGTCCTCGGCGCGACCTTCCTCCTCTCGGGAGCCGACCGGCTGCGCCCCCGCGCCACGCTCGCGGCGCTCTCCCTGGCGTTCGCGACGACGACGGCCGTGGTCGCGGTCCCCGGCCTCCCGCTGGGTGCCGTGTTCACGGTGCTGCTCCTCCAGGGCCTGGTCTCGGCGCTGGGCGGCGGGGTCCGCTGGGGCCTGCTGAACGAGATCCTCCCCAACGGGGCGTACCTGACCGGCCGTTCCCTGTTCAACATGATGAACGGCCTGATGCAGATCGGGGGTTACGCGACCGCCGGCCTGCTCCTCACGATCGTCAGCCCGCCCCAAGTCCTCGCGCTGGCCGCCCTGTTGTACGTCACCTCCGCCGCGATCACCCGCGCGGCCCTCGCCGAACGCCCGCCCCGCACCACCGGCCGCCCCACCCCGGCGGAGACCTGGCGCACGAACGCCGAGCTGTGGTCCTCCCGGCCCCGCCGCCTCACCTACCTCGGCCTGTGGATCCCCAACGGCCTTGTCGTGGGCTGCGAATCGCTCTTCGTCTCCTACGACCCCGGCGCGGCGGGCACCCTGTTCGCGTGCGCGGCACTGGGCATGCTGATCGGTGACGTGACCGTCGGCCGGGTCCTGCGACCCGCCGTCCGGCGCAGGGCGGTGACCCCGCTCCTGCTGCTCCTGGCGGCGCCGTACGCCGTGTTCGCGTTCCATCCTCCGCTTCCGGTCACCGCTGGGGCGGCGGCGCTCGCGTCGATCGGCTTCGGCGCGAGTCTGGCGCAGCAGCAACGGCTGATGGACCTGACGCCACCTCAACTCAGCGGCCACGCCCTCGGGTTGCACTCCTCGGGGATGCTCGCCCTCCAAGGGCTCTCGGCGGCGGCAGCGGGCTCCCTGGCCCAACTCGCCGGTCCCGCCCGGGCGATGGCGGTGATGGCGGCGGTCTCGGTGACCGTCACGCTTGCTCTCCACCTGGCCGACAACGGGCGTCGAATCCGGCGGTAAGGGGGAGAAACCAGGAGCCCACGCCGAACGAACGGAGTCTCCTGGATGAGCGGCGCGCTGCAAGACCTCCTGGTGAACCTCTCCTCCGCGTCGCTCGCGTTCGCGGCGGGCTGGTCGTTCGGCAGGGTCCGTGACCTGTGGCGTTTCCGGGACACCCGGGGGTTCTGGAAGCCGTTCACCGCGCAGGACCTGAAGATGGTGACGTCGATCTTCATCCAGGAGGAGCACTACATCTGGGAGCGCTCGGGCCTCGTCGGAGTGGGGGACGTCCTGGCCATCAACGAACTACGGCAACAACTCCAGCGCACCGGCGTGAAACACCTCCCCCTCACCCCGAGCCACCACCTCACGGGCCTCGAACGCCGGGCCAACCTCATCCTCGTCGGCGGCCCCCACTCCAACCGCGTCACCGCCGAGGTCGTCCAACGCCTGCCGCTCACCTACACGTTCGGCCCCGCCGAAGAACACGACGCGCGAATCACCGACGCACGCACCGGCGAGATCCTCTCGCCCGCCATCACCCCCGACAACCAACTGGCGGTAGACCTGGGCATCTTGGTCCGCGCCCCCAACCCCTTCCAGCCGGACCACCACATCGTCATCCTCGCCGGCAGCTTCGGCTTCGGCACCAGCGCCGCCGCCCGCCTCCTCTCCGACCCCGACTTCCTCAACCACCCCCTGGTCTCCAGCGGTTCCCCCTTCGAGGCGGCCTTCTCGGTGGAAGTCGTCGGCGGCGAACCCCAACGCATCGACCTCAAGGGCCTGAGGGAACTGGACACGGCGGCACGGAGGCCGACCGGGGCGTGATGAAGGCTGGTGAAAGGGGCGGCCGGTAACGCAGAACAGGCGGCTCACTCACCGTTCCTCCGGCACACCCCCCTCCAGCAGCCGTTCCCCGATGTCGTCGGCCCACAGTTGGGCCCAGCGTCGAAGGCGGTCGACGTCCGGGCAGGCTGTGAACTCCGTGTCGTCGAGCCATTCCGTGCGGACCAACCTGCCCTGGAGGTCGGCGAGTTCGAGGCCGTCGCGGCTGTGGCGGCGGCCGAGTTCCTCCAGTTCGGGCCAGCTCCAGAACTCCGCTCCGGCGGCGACGCGGACGAGGTCGCGGGCGTAGCCGCGGTGGACGAAGTCGCGCACCTTCACGCCCATGGCGTCGGGGAGGGAGAGGGCGAGACCGGAGGGGGTCTCGACGGGAGGGCGGTGGAGGACCTCCTTGCAGAGGGAGACGGAGGTGTCCGCGACCGTGAGGCGGGCGAACAGGGGTCCTTTCTCGGCGACTTGGGCGTCCCATCCCAACTCGGCCAGTCCCAGCGCTACTTGGGAGGCGATCCACTCCAGCCGCGACGGATGCTCGGTGGCCGTCCCGACCCCGCGCGACCAGCCCACCACCCCGTGCGCACGCAGCGCGCAGCCCCCCGTCAGGGCGAGGGGGTACGGCGACCCGACGGCGAGGACATCGGCCGCCAGGGACCGCTCGGTGAACATGGCTGGATTATGCCGGGGATACATGCCCACCCGGGGGGCGCGCGACCAGCGAAACGCTCCTCACCGGCAACATCGGCCGTTCCACGGGCACTTGACGCACCCGGCACCCGCCCTGACCATGAGCCCATGAACGCGATGTCCGACGAGATCGCAGTCATGCTGTCCGCCGACCGGCAGGAGGAGGCGTACCGCCACCACCGAGAGCTCTTCACCCAGCCCCTGTTCGCACAGGACTGGCGGGCGCGGCCGACGGACCCGGGGCGGCGCGCGTACGAGCGGTACCTGCGCCTGCTGCCGAAGCTGCGGCCCATGGAAGCGGCCTTCGACGTCCGCGAGCTGGTCAACCTGACCGAGTGGGCGACGACGGTCGATCCGCACCTGGCGCTGCTGCTGAGCGTCCAAGTGAACCTGGCGCTGGGCACGTTGACCGAGTACTCGCCGCTGTCCGGCGAACCCGAGCGCACCCGCCGCCGCATGCTGGAGGGCCGCGCGGTCGGCTCGTACGTCGTCACCGAACTGGGCCACGGCAGCGACCTCGGCAACGTCGAGACGATCGCCGAATTCGACTCGGACACACGGGAGTTCGTGCTGAGCACGCCGTCCTCGACGGCGGTCAAGTTCATGTCCAGCACCGCCCCGCCCCCGCTCGCCGGAGTGTCCCGCTTCGGCGTCGTCCTGGCCCGCCTCAGGCTCTGGGGCGAGGACCGGGGACCGTACGCCTTCCTGGTCCACCTCACCGCCCCCGACGGCACGGTCATGCCCGGCGTCACGATCCGCCGCCTCCCCGACAGACCCGTCCTCGGCATCGACAACGCGCTGACCCGCTTCGACGGCGTCCGCGTCGGCCTGGACTGCCTCCTCTCGCCGGAGGGCACGCACGTCACGCCCGAGGGCGAACTCGTCGAACCGCTCCCCGACAACAGCCGCACCTGGCGCGCGATCAGCAGAGTCCGCACGGGCCGTATCGCCGCCGCGGCGATGGCGGCAGCGGCGGCGCGGGCCGCCCTCTCCATCGCCGTACGCCACGCCGCGCAGCGCGAGATCGAGAGCAAGGCGGGCGGCCGTATCCCCCTCGCGCACGTCCGCTCCCACCACGGCCGCCTGCTGGACGCGCTGGCGGAGACGTACGTCGCGACGCTCGCCGTCCGCGAGGCGTCGTGCGCGTTCGCCGGTATCCCCGACGAGTACGCCTCAGGGGTGACGGACGAGATAGCTCTCACGAAGTACTTCGTGACGACCGTCGCCGCCCGCGCCTGCGACGAGGCCCGCGAACGCCTGGGCGCGCAGGGCGCGTTCGCGCACAACCGGATCGTCGAGTACCGCGCGCTGCGGGACGCGGTGACCACGGCCGACGGCGACAGCCACGTGGGCGCCCTGCACGCGGCGTACCGTCGGCTGGCTCTCCCGGAGGAGAAGGGTACGACCCGCTGGGACCCCGCCCAGCCCTGCGGCGCGGACACCCCCGACCTGTGGCTCAGCTGGCTGGCCGTACGTGAGGAGTACCTCCACCGCAGGGCCCGGCGCCTGCACGCGACGTCCGGCGGCGACGCCCAGGTCCGCTGGGACCGCACCTCGCACGCGGCGCTCGCGGCGGCGGAGGCGCACGCGGCGTACCGGGCGGCCGAGGCGCTCGCCCGCCGCACGGACGGCGTCTCCGCCGCGACCCGGCGCGTCCTGCACGACCTGCTGGCCCTCTTCGCGGTCCGTCAATGCCAGTCCCACGGCGCCGACTTGCTCCCCGACGGCCCCTTCCCGGCCCTGACCGAACCCCTCCCGGCGATGGCGGACCGCCTCCACGACCGCCTCGCGCCCCACCTGCGCACGCTCACGGAGGCGTTCGAGCTGCCGACGGGGCTGCTGGGCACGCCGTTCGAGGCGCCGGAGGGGTTCGTCTCGCACTACGCGCGGGCGCTGGACCCCGCCGGGGAGTGAGGGCGGGGGAGCGCCGGCGTGGCAGTGCGTGCCAGGCACTCAGTGACACCGGGAAGCGCGGTTCGGCAGGGCCCGCGGTGGGCATGCCGACGGCACGAACCATACCGACGAGTACGAAGCGTGCCGCCGGGCCCGGGAGAAGGGTGCGCGAGGCCGCGGCCGAACCAGCGAGCGCACGGGGCGCTTAGACCGATGATCCGACTTGCCTCGCGCGCCGTTCCCGCGCGCCCCCGTGCACCCGAGATGGATACCCGGCCCTTGGATTAGGTCGGCGCGGGTTGTTGCATGGGTGCCTTCCAGCACCCCTACGACCTCGGAGTTTTCCCGATGACTACCGCCACACTCGCGCCCCTCTCCCCCGTCCTCGCGTCGGACAGCCCGTTCGTTCGGCGCCTCCGTCGTATGAGCGGTCTGAAGGCGATCCAGGAGTCCGCGGCGCACGGCACCGGGTTCTTCCCGTTCAGTGACGGGCTCGGTGTCCGGGTCCAGATGGCCGAGCGCGGCCGGGTGATCCTGAGTGCCACCCCGACGGACGGCCACAGCAGCTGGCCCGGCTTCACGCACGGCGGGTTCACCGCGACCCTGTGCGACACGGCGTGCGCGCTGGCCGCGCTGTCGACCGTGCGGCGCGGCACCAAGGCCGTGACCGGCAACTTCAGCATGAACCTGCTCCAGCCGGTGCCGGCGGGCAGCTTCCGCATCACCTGCGTGGGCAGGGCGACCCAGACCCAGGGCCCGCGCATCCTCGCCCACGCCGACGTCACCACCCCCGACGGCACGCTCCTGGCCCACTCCACGGCCCTGTTCCTCACGAAGGACCTGATGGCGTAGTACCCGTCCCTCCGTCGTACCTGTCCCTCCGCAGTACCCCCTGACACGTTCTCGTAGCCTCCCGAAGCCGCAGGAACGCCACCCGGCGTCCTGCGGCTTTCGCATGCCCGCACCCATCCCCGCGGCCACCCTCATCTCCGGCGAAAATAGCGCTCGTTACGCGAATCAACGACACGAGCCACGCCAACGGCACTGCGTGCACACCGATTTGGGCGCGGTCCTTCCGGTGGAATGTCACCGAGTGCCCGGAC
Organism: Streptomyces niveiscabiei; assembly: GCF_001419795.1. Classification (GTDB taxonomy): domain Bacteria; phylum Actinomycetota; class Actinomycetes; order Streptomycetales; family Streptomycetaceae; genus Streptomyces; species Streptomyces niveiscabiei. Next base: position 5,036 of record NZ_LIRL01000344.1, on the reverse strand, counting down.
GCCACGACTGCCCATATGGCGGTAGGCAGTTGCTCCAACTCGGGGGGCACGGGTGCGGACGAAATTTCCAACGTTCGGCGGAAGGCCCCGCCCCGCTCCACCCCGCCTCAGCCGCTCCTGCGCGCGGCCTTGTCGAGATGGCTCTTCAGCGTCGTCGTCAGCGGCACGGTGTCGAGCGCGGTGAAGAAGCGCGGTACGGCATGGCCGGGCAGCCGGTTCGTGCACCAGGACACCAACTCCCCTTCGGACGCGTCCGATACGACCTCCGCCGCCACCACCGAGCCGACGAACGGCGCGGTCCGCGCGAACACCCGCGCCCAGTGCACGTCCGGGTGGGCGAGCAGCACGTCCCGCACCTGTCCGGCGGACAGCCTCAACCCCCCTACGGTCAGCTGGTCCTGGCCGAGTCGCCCGCTCAACACCACACGCCCGCCCACGAATTCGGCCCGGTCACTGGTCGCGATCCACTCCGGCACCCCGTCCGCGCCGTGCACGGGACGGACGTACAACTGCCCGTCCCGCACGCGCAGTCCGGGCTTCGTACTGTCCGTGCGCTCCAGCCACTCGACGGGGAACCCGGCCTTCCCGTCGTGCACGACGACGCAGGTGCCCGCCTCGGTGGAGGCGTAGATCCAGGTGATCCGCGCGGCGGGGAACACGCCCCGCAGCCGGTCGAGGAGCGGCTGGTCCACCGGCTCGCCGCCCAGCGTGATCTGCCGGGGCCGGAACTCCGCGAGCCCCGGATCGGCGGAGGCCAGCGCGAGCCGCCAGAACGAGGGCGTCGCCGACACCGCGTCCACGCCCTCCGTGAGCGCCACCGGCAGCCACTGGTCGGGGCGCGGACCCGGCGCCGTCACGAGGTCCTGACCGGGGAACGCGAGGCTGAGCGCGACGAGTTGCCACCAGGCGTACGTACCGGGGGAGTAGGGGAGCAGCCAGCGGTGCGGCGCCGGGGGCGCGGCGAGCGTCGTCAGCGAGGACAGCGTGTGCGCGAGCAGCCGGGGCCGGCCCGCGCTCCCGCTGGTCGTCAGCCAGATCCGGCCGGGCCGCGCGGGCCGCCCCTCGGAGAACCGCCGCAACTCCTTGTACAGCGTCTCGTCGACCCGGTCCCGCGCGACGACCAGCAGCTCGCCGGGGTTGCCGAGATGGGCGCGGGCGGCCGTCAGCGCGTCGAGCTGGCCGTCCGCGAGGACGACCGTGCGCCGCTCCAGCGGGGGCGGGTCCAGCCGCCACCAGGTGCCCCGGAACCCCTCGCAGACGATCCGGTTCTCCAGCGGGTCCCCCGCTCTCGCCCCCGCCCTGCGGCCTCGGCGTTCCCCCGGAGCGACGCGTCTGTGCGGCATCCCACGACTCCTTTTGGCCACGCCGGTCCCGGGGCACTGGACGTGCGCCGGATTCGGGGCGCTGGACGTCCCCCGCCACACCTATCCCGTCATACCCCTCCCCCGGAAGGCGTACGGCAGGCGCTCAAGTGGCAACCGTCCCCCGGCCGCCACCGGAGATGCCCCCGCCTCACCCTTCCGCTGGATTGCCGGGCCGGGCCCTGACGGTGAGCGCCGTACCGGGGACGGCTGACGGCGCGGCGGCCGGAAGCCGCCGCGCCGGGAGACCGCTACGGCGCCACCGCGCGCCCGGTCGACGGCGAGATCGCCCCCGGACACAGGCCGCGCGACGCGAGGTTCTGCGCGATCCGGGGGATCGCGGCGCGCGTGTTGGCCGGCCAGTCGTGCATCAGGATGATCTGGCCGCCTGTGAGCCGCCCGACGGCGGCCACGATCGCGTCGGTGCTCGCGTTGTTCCAGTCCTGCGAGTCGACGTCCCAGATGATCTGCCGCAGCCCGTACTTGGCCGCCACCGCCTGCACGGTCGCGTTGGTCTCGCCGTACGGCGGCCGGAACAGCCGGGGAGTGCCGCCGCCCGCGTTCGCGATGGCCTGCTGTGTGCGGGACAGCTCCGAGTCGACCTGGGCCTGCGGGAGTTGGGTGAGGTGGGGGTGGGTGTAGCTGTGGTTGGCGACCCACATCCCCGCCGACACCTGAGCCCGCACCAGCGCCGGGTAACTCGCCGCGTTCTGGCCGGTGTTGAACATCGTGGCCCGAAGGCCGCTCGCGGTCAGGGCGTTCAGCAGCGCCTGCGTGTTCCCGCCGGGGCCGTCGTCGAAGGTGAGACCGACGTACCCGGAGCAGGCGGCGGCCTGGGCGGGAGCGGCGTTCACCGCGAACCCGGCCAGCGCGGCAACCGCCGTCACGGCTGCGAGAGATCGTGCCGAGCGCATTGCGTCAACTCCCTCAGTTCACCGTGATGTTGGAGTTGCCGCTGCTCCGGTAACCCTCCGTCGCCATGATCATGTAGTAGTTGAACGACCCGAGCCGCATCCCGGCGCGCGCCCACGCGTCGAAGTGGTTTCCGGCCGTGATGGTCCCGCCGGTGCGCTTCTGCTGCCGGACGCTCCAGTACTGGTTGAAGGTCTTGACGCCTTCCACGGACGGGGCGTTGTAGCGGGTGGTCTGGTAGATGTCGTAGGTGCCGCCGTCGCTGTTCACGGTGCCCTTGTAGGTGCCCGTCGGGCGGTAGGTGCCCCAGTTGTCGACGATGTAGTACTCGACGAGCGGGTTCGCCGTCCAGCCGTAGAGCGTGAGGTAGGCGTTCCCCGACGGGTTGAAGCTGCCGGAGTAGTTCACGGTCCTGCGGCTGCCGTTGCTCCAGCCCTTGCCGGCCACGAAGTTGCCGGTGTTGCGCCACGAAGTGCTGTAGTTCCCGCCGTTGTTGAGGGTCATCGAGACGGTGCCCTGCGAGTCCGTCCAGAACGAGTAGTAGTACCCGGAGTTGGTGCCGGTCTGGTTGGTGGTGACGACCGTCGCGGCGTGCGCGGTGCCCGGCATGACGAGGGCGACCAGTGCGACCAGAGCTGTTGTGCAAACGGTTGCTGCGAAGAGCCTGAAGCGGCTGAGAGGGCCGCTGCGTGCGGGTGCGGCGTTCATGGCGTGCTTCCTCCTGGTCCTCCAGAGGTAAGGGTGCCTGACGGGGGACAGTGTTGGTATGACCCCGACAACTGTCAACAGTTTCGGTAGACGGCTCGAAACATTCGCACCTGTCATGCCTGATCAGCGCGCGTAGCACGGAGGCAATGCGGTTACTTGCCCCAGGTTGCGGCCCGCGAACCTCGAATGTTTCGCCAGCCTTCCGGTCAGTTTTTACCCTCGGGGAATCCCCGCCCGCGCTCCAGGACCGCCTGGACGATCTCCGCGATGTCCGCCCGCCCGATCGGGGTGTCGTCGAAGAAGTTGTGCAACGTGAACCCCTCGATCAGCGCGTCCAGCGCGCGGGCCGTCAGCGGGTCGAAGTGCCGGGCCAGCGCGTCCCGGCTCGCCCGCATCCAGCTGTTCAGCACCGTCCGCAGCTCCGGCGTGCGCGCCGCGAACGCGTACAGCTCGAACGTCAGCAGCGGGTCGCGGTCGCTCGTCCACAGCGTCCCGCTCATGATGTCGACGACCGCGTCGCGGGCCTCCTCCGGCGTCCGCGCCGCCTCCAACTGGGCGCGGTAGTGCGCCGATACGGTCCTGGCGAGCCGCGTGAACGCCTCCGTGAGGAGCTGGTTCAGATCGCCGAAGTAGTACGTCACCGACCCGAGCGGGACGCCCGCGGCGGCGGCGATCCTGCGGTACGTGACGCGGATGGCGCCCTCCTCGGCGACCACGTCCAGGGCGGCGGCGAGGATGACGTCGCGGCGGGAGGGGGTCTCGGGTGAGGTCATGTCGGGAAACGCTTTCTGCCGCCGTGAACTGGCCTGTACATTTGTCCAAGCCGCTGGGTGAGGGAACCCGACCGGCAGCCGGCCCCACACCCCGGAGAGGCATTCTGATGGATCAGGCTGTCCGCAAGCGCCGCCGCGCGCTGTTCGTCTTCTTCCTGCTCGCCGGGACCTCGATGTCGTCGTGGGTGACCCGCACCCCCGCGATCCGCGATCAACTCGGCGTGTCCACGGGCGAGATGGGCCTCGTCCTCTTCGGCCTCTCGCTCGGCTCGATGCTGGGCATCCTCTGCTCCGGCCGCCTCGTCTCCCGCTTCGGCACCCGCCCGGTGATCCTCTGGGGTACGGCCGTGCTGGTCGCCGGCCTCGCGACCGTCGCCGCCGGCGTCCTCGCGTCGTCCACGCCCCTCGTCACGGCCGGCCTCTTCCTCTTCGGCTCCGGCATCGGCGGCGGCGAGGTCGGCATGAACATCGACGCGACCGACGTCGAACGCCTCACCGGCGTCACCACCATGCCGACCCTGCACGGCTGCTTCAGCCTCGGTACGGTGCTCGGCGCGGGCGCCGGCATCGCGGCAACCGCCCTGGACGTACCGGTGCAATGGCATCTCGCCGGCGCAACCGCCCTGGCCGTAGGGCTCCTTGTGTACGCGTTCCCGGCGATTCCCGCCGGCACGGGCCGAGTTGAGGAGACCCCCGCCGCCGACACCGACCGCCCCCGTACCGCCGTGTGGAAGGACCGCAAGCTCGTCCTGATCGGCACGATCGTCCTCGCCATGGCCCTCGCCGAGGGCTCCGCCAACGACTGGCTGCCCCTGATCATGGTCGACGGCCACGGCATGGACGAGGCCGCCGGGTCCCTCGTGTACGCCGGGTTCGCCGCCGCGATGACGCTGGGCCGGTTCAGCGGGGCGTACTTCCTCGACCGCTACGGCCGCGTGAACGTCGTCCGGGCCAGCGCCCTCTCCGGCGCCCTCGGCCTCCTCCTGGTCATCGTCGCCGACAACGCGGCGATCGCCGGAGTGGCCGTACTCCTGTGGGGACTCGGCGCCTCCCTCGGCTTCCCCCTCGCCCTCTCCGCCGCCGGCGAATCCGGCCCCGACGAGACCGCCCGCGTCAGCCTCGTCGCGATCATCGGCTACCTCGCCTTCCTCGTCGGCCCACCGACCCTCGGCTTCCTCGGCGAACACGTGGGCCTGCGGCCGGCGATGCTCGTGGTCCTGGCCTGCGTAGCCTGCGCGGCCTTCGCCGCGCCGGCGGTGGATACGCGGGGGCGGCGGGAGGC
>NZ_LIRL01000343.1 GCF_001419795.1 Streptomyces niveiscabiei | reverse complement strand
CCACCCCCACCCACGCAGAGATCGACGCCCTGGAGACCGCTAGGCACGCAGCACTCACCGCCCGCCGCGACGAACTCACCGCCGAACTCCGCCGAGCCCAGGCCGACGGCGCGGTGACGGACGACCAGGACCTGGAACTACAGGAACTACTGGACGCAGCCCGCACCCGCCTAGACGACCTACCCCGCCCCGACCTCCTGGACGTACGCCAAGACCTAGACACAGTCCGCGACCGCCTCCCCGCCTACCGCCGCGAGGCAACCGCCCGCATCCGCGCCCGCCTGGACGCAGCAGGACTGGACCACGCCAGACGCCCCCAGATCCTGCGTCACCTGGACGCGGGGGAACTGGCGACGGCCGCAGACCTCGTCTACTTCCTGGAGATCGGCGAGGACGTCCCGGAGATCGACGCGGGGGAGTGCCACTTGACGGAGTTCTTCCCGGCCGTGCCGGATGGCCTGCCGAAGGGGATCGACGAGGAACTAGTCCGGATGGTCCGCTCAGGGGGACGCCACCCCGCCCTCCCGGTCCTCGACTACGGGCACCTCTCGCCCGACGAGGCAGCGCTAGCGGCGAACGCGCTGGAGGAGTGGCGGGAGGTGGGGGCGGCGGAACGGAAGGAGCGCAACAACGCCCCGGTACGCCAGCAGGTGCTGTCCGCGCTGAAGCTGCTCGGGTACGACGCGAAGAACGCCCGCCTCCAGGAGAACCTGTCCCCGGACAGACGCGAGTACCGCTTCTACGACGCGATCGGCGTGGAGGTCAACGGCCGGGCGGAGGCGCCCGCGTTCGGCTCGCAGATCAAGGAGCGGGGCGGCAGCCTGAGGGTGCTGGTGCTGTGGGGCCGCCCGCCCGCTGAGGTGGTCATGAGCCGGGCCGCGCAGGACCCCAGCGGCTCGGCGCTGGTCGTCGTCTGCTTCGGCGTCCTCGGCCGAGACGCCCGCGCGGAACTCGCGGCGGGCACGAGCCGGCTCCAGCCGCTGCTGGTCGTGGACGACGCGGCCCTGGCGTACCTCGCGGCGCGCGGAAACCGGCAGGCCGCCACGACGACGCGCATCCTGCTGCCCTTCTCCGGCGTCAACCCGTACATCAGCGAGAAGCGAGGCCAGATCGGCGCGGAGATGTTCTACGGCCGGGACGCGGAACGCCGCAGCATCCTCGACCCGCGCGGCACCCAGGTCATCTTCGGCGGCCGGGGCCTCGGCAAGTCGGCGCTGCTCAGTGACGCGGGGGAGCGGTTCGAGGAACAGCGCCCGGGCTACCACCAGTCGGTGCACGTCAACCTGGACCACGAGAACATCGGCAAGGGCACAGCGCTCGGCCCGGAGGCCCTCTGGAGCGTCCTGAACCGGGTCCTGACCAGGGCCGGAGTGCTCCCGGACCGGCCGCCGAAGGGCCGTCGATCGGCCAGGCACACCACGGAAAAGCCGCAGGAACAGGTCCGGGAGGGGATCAGGGCCTGGCTCGACGGGGACTCCCGCCGCGGCCTGCTGATCCTCCTCGACGAGTGCGACCAGTTCTTCGAGGCGGACGCCCCCCGCTTCGAGCAGACGAAGCTGCTGAAGGGCCTCGGCTCCGGCACCAAGGACCGCGCCAAGGTCGTCTTCGCCGGACTGCACTCGGTGCAGCGGTTCGCCAAGCTCGCGAGCAACGGCCCGTTCGGGCACCTCGCGCAGACGCCCACGGTGATCGGCCCGCTGGCCCCGCAGCACGCGGCCGACCTGCTGGTCGGGCCGATGCGGGCGCTCGGCTTCGAGTTCGCGAGCGTGGACCTGGTCAACCGGGTGCTGGGCCACTGCTCGTACCAGCCGTTCCTGCTCCAGATGTTCGGCCACCGCCTGGTGGAGGTGATGCACCGCAAGCGGCGGCGCGGCGCGGAGGGACCTCCGTACGCCGTGGAGGCCGCTGACGTCGAGACCGTGGAGGCGGACACCGGCCTGAAGGACCGCATCTCGGTGGCGTTCAACGACACGCTGGCGCTCGACCACCGGTACGACGTGATCGCCAACGTCCTCGCCCACCAGGCCCACCACCACGGCCTGGAGACCCGGCTCAGCGACGCCGAACTGCGCGAGGAGTGCGAGACGTACTGGCGGGCGGGGTTCCGGCAGCTCGACACGGAGGGCTTCCGCGCCTACCTCTCGGAGATGGTCGGCCTGGGCGTCCTGGCCCCCAACAACGACGGCCAGGGCTGGCACCTGCGCGGACCCAACGCGCTGCGCATGATCGGCGGCTCCCACCGGGTCGACGACCGGCTGATGCGGGCCGAGCAGGACTGCGAGCTGAAGGAGAGCATCGTCCTGGAGGGCAGGCCGGAGCTGTCCGACGGCCGTCTCGCCCCGCTCACCGTCGCCCAGCTCGACGACCTGCTCGGGCGGCGGGCGAACCAGACGAGGGTCGTGCTCGGTACGCCCGCCACGGGGATCGCCGAGGTGAGCCACACCCTGCACACGGTCACCGGCCGCATCGACGGCTGGGTGCTGCCGCCGGTCGGCAGGCCCGCGGCGTTCAAGCAGGCCCTCACGGGCGGCAGCCCCGGTGAGCGGCGCGTGGTCGTCGACGACCTGGCCTGGCACGAGAACAGCAGGGGCCGCAGGGAACCGGTGAAACCGGAAGCCTGCCGCGCGGCCGTCGACCACGCCGACAGCCTGGTCCCCGTCACCCCCGGCGTGACCCGCTCGGTGGTGATCGTCACCGACGCCGCCCACCTCGCCCTGTGGCGCCCCCTGCTCATGGGCGAGGAGCGCACCTCGGCCGTCCCCGTGGTCCTGCGCCGCCACGACCGCCGCGGCCTGCGCGACTGGGCCCAGCGCCAGTGGGCGGAGACGTGCACCACCGCCGACCGGCTGTACGCCCGTACGGGCGGCTGGCCGCTCCTCGTCGACCGAGCACACCATCTGTACGGCGAACTCCGCGACGCCGACGAGGTGTTGGAGCGCCTGTCCGGCCTCCTCACGGACCGCTCGTGGGCCCGCGACTTCGTGACCGCGACGGGCGTCCTGGCCGATCCCGCCCTCGCGGCGGGCTACCACGCCGTGGACGCGGGCCTCGGTGACGATCCGGCCGACACCGAGGCCGTGCTGACCGCCCTCGTCTGCCAGACGGACGACGAGGAGGAGGCGCACTGGGTCCTCGCCTGCCTCGACGCGTTGCAGGTCTTCGACAGGGAGGACGGACAGCTCCGGCTGGAGCCGGTGCTCCGGCAGTGCGCCCGGCTCACCGGCTGACGAACCGCCCGCCGGGCGGCTTGCCGACGTACGCCTGCCGGGCGGTCACCCTGGACACGTTCGTGCGCGTCCTGCCGCCCGCGTCCGGCTTCGGCGCGAACTGCCCCAGAGGGGCCAGTTCGCGCCCTCCGACGTGGAGAGGTACAGCGTCCTGGTGCCGGGGAGGCGTTGGGGCAGCGCGGATGTCGCAGCCGTAGCCCCCCGCTCGCGAGCCTGCCGAAGGCGACCACCCCGCCGTTCCGTTCTTCGCCGAACTCCCCGGCCCCACCCGGACGGTGGCGAGTTCGGCGGGTCGGGGACACAGCCGCCGCCCTGCCGGTTCGGGTTCAGGCCCGCCGTCGGTTTCGTCGAACCCATCAACGCCCAATTGAGTTGTGCCCAACTCCAGTGCGGATGCTGCTGCTTGAGGAGGGCCTTGCCGCCGGGGCGCCGAGCTGCGGCACCGACTCGCAGAGGCCGCCCGGGTCCTGACGGCCCGCCACCACAGCTTCCGCGTCGAGGGACGTGATGCCGCTTCGTACGGTGGCGGCGTCCCGTACATTCGCCCTGACGCCCGGGGCCTTGCCCTGATGGATAGAGGATGACACGGGGGCCGTCGCGCTGCTGCGGCCTGCTCGCCGCCGAACGCGCCCCACCGCCGGCCCTGTCAAAGCGGTCACCTGGGCTGGTACGAGACTCGCTCTTGTCCAACACCCAGGCAAGGTACCCCCTGCGAGAACCCGTCGACGGTGTGTCAGCTGCTCTCGTGCGTTACCAGGCGCGGGAAAGCGTAGTCGGCCACGACGGAGCCGTACGGCTTGAGCAGCGGCTGAAGCTCCCGCTTGACGAGCGCGGCATCGGCCTCCGGCAGCTTCAGAGAGGCTCGGCGCATTCGGACACTCCAGCTGCGGGGTTCGGGGAACACTTGCAGGTGGTCGACGAGGTCACGGAGCACCACACCCTCCCTGAAGGGCGTCAGGCCGTGGATGCGTAGATCGCAGCCCTCTGTGAACCGGCGTTCCTGAAAGGTGACCGGTTCGTCCAGCGTGCTCACCTCACTGGTGACGGTGGCCAGGCCGATGACCCGGCCGAGGTCCCGGGTCGGATTCCTGAAACAGCCGCGGGTCGTGTACAGCAGCACCTCGTCGCCTTTTCGCAGGCTGCGGGACGAGTGGATACGGCCTGCGGGGAAGGCCATCCGCCGGCTGCCCAGAACCCAGGCGAGGGGTTCGTGGGCGCTGATGATCAGCAGATGGGTGGCGTTGCCGGGTGAGGTCATGGGGCGTGGTTCCTTCCCACGGTGGTGCGGGGGTGATGGGCGCGGCTGGTCACATGGCCCTCGGCGGCCTGCGCAGCGACTTGAGTTCTTCGCCGCTGCGGGTGACATGCCAGAAGGACCACCCGTTCACGCTGGGGTTCCGGTCGGGATTCACGTCACGGATCACGGCCATGGCCGCTGCGCTGGGAGAGGCGTGGACGGTGCCCGAGCCCGGTCCCTCGGTGATCGTCAAGGCCCGGGTCGCCGGGTCGAACAGGCCCGAGACGCGGACGCCGCGATACGCGGCATGCACTCGGACCTCGGGGGGCGGGCTGTCGACTTCCTGGGACGAACTCCACGACTCCACCAGGCGGCTGATCACGTCGGCGGGGCTGCACTCCATGACGCGGGCCGCGAAGACCACTTTGCTGTGGGTCAGATCATCAAGGTCAACAGTAGGCATGTAGCTATTAAGCGCTATTTAGTGCTTGCTTGTCAAGCCATAGCTCAGCCGAGGCACAGCGAAACCTGCGGGGGCGGTTCGCCCCGCGGGTTCCTGTCACTCTGTTGTGCATGGACATCGGAGCATTCATCGCCGAGCGCTACCGCATCCGGCGCGCTGTCGGGCGCGGTGGCATGGGGCAGGTCTGGCTCGCGGACGACGAGCACCTCGGCCGGACCGTAGCCGTCAAGACGATGATTCCGGCAAAAGGGCTGACGGATGCGCAGATCGCCACGGACGCAGCGCGATTCGAGCGTGAGGCCAAAGCCGTGGCCGGACTCGACCATTCCGGGCTGGCGGCTGTGTACGACCTCGGTGTGGAGGCCGGTACGCACTACCTGGTCATGCAGTACGTCCAAGGGGTGGATCTCGGCGACCACATCGCGGAGCATGAACAGCTTGTCCTCGATGAAGCGGCGTCCGTCGGCGTCCAGATCTGCTCCGTGCTGGCCGCTGCGCATGCCTGCGGGGTCGTTCATCGCGATCTCAAGCCCGGCAACGTGCGCATCCGAACCGACGGTGTCGTCAAGGTGCTCGACTTCGGTGTCGCCGCACTTCTCGACGGCGACGCCCAGAAACTGACCACGACTGGCGAACGGCTCGGCAGCTTTCTCTACATGGCACCGGAACAGGTGACGGGCGACCCCGTTGACGCACGGACGGATCTCTATGCGCTGGGCTGCCTGATCCACGAGATGCTCACAGGCCGGCCGGTCTTCGAACACGAGTCCTCGCTGGCGGTGCCCAGTCTCCACGCCGAGGCCGAGCCGCCGCCGTTGAGACACCTGCGCCCTGACGTCCCGGAGGAGATCGAGACGCTCGTGCTGGAACTCCTGGCGAAGAAGCCCGCTGATCGGCCCGAGCACGCGGGCCGGGTGTACCAGCGCCTTGCTGCACATACACCTGCTCCCGGCGCACCGGAGAACGCCCTGGCGCCCTGGGCGGAAGCCGATCCGCGTCGGCCTTTCCTCCATCCCATGGCTCCGGGCGCCCATCCTGTCCGGCAGTGGTCGAGCGGCAGGTAGGAAGCGGTTCAGCGGACCTCGGGCGTGGGCCGCTCCTCGGCCGGGCTCGACCGGGGGGACGGCACTTCCTGGGTGCCGGGCGTCATGGACGGGTCATCGAACGGCTCGGGGGCGGTTTCGACTCCTGGCGCTGCGGAGGTGTCAGGGTCCGCGTCGACGGCTGAGTCGACGGCGTCCCCGCCGTCCTCGCTCATGGTCGGCAGCACGTACTCCTGAGCCAGCCCTGCCAGATGCAGAGGCAGCGGCAGGCTCAATGCGTCCGGCAGATCCGGGGCCTGCCTCAGCTGGTGTACGGCCAGCGCGAGAGCCTCCGGAACGTCTCCGTCGGCCTCATGGCACCCCAGGACGGCCAGCTCCACCAGGCCCGGGTTCCAGGCCGCCTTGTCGGTGTCGATGGTCACGTTGCCCTTGGTGTTGACGCGCGGTGCCAGTTTGTCGGCGGCCACCGACAGTTTGAAGGTGCGTGCCTTCGGCGTCGTCGACCAGAACACACGAGGAGAGTCCGCCTCCGGGTCCGTCCACAGATGGGCGGCCAGACCGTTCGCCCCGTCCGGGTTCACCGCCCACCACTGGGCGGTCTCGCGGTTGCGTGCCGTGCGCACCCGGACCAGGCGCAGATCCGGGTCGAGCCGGCGCGCGGGGGCGTGGCCGTCACGGAACTTGTCCGCCACCGCATTGCCGTCCTGGAGCCACGTCCAGTGCGAGCGCATGTTCTGTCCGTGCGCCATCAGCAAGGTCGGCGTGCCGCGGAGCGTACGGCGCACCCGCTGGAGCCACTCCTCGGTGGCCTGGCGCTGTTCCCTCATGTCCGTCCACCAGGACGGCCGTACGGGCAGGGCATCGCCGTCCCGTGGCGCCGGCACCGGACCCGAGGGGACTTCGCACTGCCTGGTCAGCCGCAACAGCATCACGGGGTACGGGACCCACTTGCGCTCCACGTCGTCCCACCCCTTCACCCGGGCGAGCCCTTCACCGGACGGCACCGGAGTGACCAGCACGGCGACCGGCACATGGCCGGCCCACCGGGTCCGGCTGCGCTGGTTCTTGCGCACCATCCACACCGCCGCGTACCGCAGGTCCTCGGGCAACTGCTCACCGAGGCTGTGCTCGGGGTGGACCCGCACTCCCAGTTGCCGCAGCCCGTCGTCCCACGCCTTGGCAGCGCGGAACTCCTTGTTCTTCTCGCTGTTGTAGCCCTTCGCCTTCTTGGGCACGGTCATGAACTGGGTCAGGACCCCGGCGTCCGCACATCCCAGCCGCAGCGCGAACTTCGCATCGTGGTCGGCGGACGTGAAGTCCTTGGCCCGGTCGATCTCGACCAGCGCGAGCGTCGGCACGGCCGAGGAGAACCCCTTCTCCCTGAGGAAGGCGGCAGTCTCCCGACGGCGGGTCCACAGGGCGGTCGTGACCGCCTCCCGAGAGTGCCGGTTGCCCTCGGGCAGAGCCAGGTCGTGGCCGAGGGACCTGGTCAGCCGATGGCAGCGCAGACGCACGGTCACCTCGGGAGACTGCCACTCCAGGGTCACGGTGCCGTCGTACGCCTCTGCGGAGGCCGGCCTGCCGCCGTCGCCCTTGAGGTCCAGATGTGCGGTCAGCGCGGCGATCGCCGTGTCCCGCATCTCGGGTGTCTGCCACAGCAACAGGGCGTCCAGCGAAGGCAGTTCGCCCTGAGGCCGGAGCGGGGAGAAGTCGCGCACCGCCAGCGCCGTACCTACTCGGCGGGCCTCGGCCCGCGAACGCTCCTCCTCCGTCTTCGCCGGCTCCTTCGAGGACTCGCGACGTGGGTTGGCCGGTGTGCTGCCGGCCAGTCGGGTGCGCACCAGCGCGGGCACCGGGCGCAGTTCCACGGGCAGGGCCTGGAGGGCCCATTCGACGATCCGCGACCTCTGATTCGTCATCAGGCCGGCGCCGACCTCGTGCGAGCCCATCGCCGTGCTGTGGACGACGGCTGCCCGCATGCCGTTCGTCAGCCATCCCGTCGGATCGGTCAGGACGGCCTCGGCGTCCGGGAACGACTCCGTGAGGGACATGCCGCGCAACATTCCGGCAGGGCCGCCACCCACCCAGTCGTGCCCGCCCTTGCTCCACGCGAGCCGCGCCACCGCGAACCGGTCGCTCGCCGGAGCCCCCGGCAGCCACGGCACCCGGGGGCGCAGCAATACCGTGGTCCGGCGACCGTAGGGCAGATACAGCCGCTCGGTCCTGGCGCTCACCCGGGTCGCGTACCGGCGGATGTGGCTGTGCACGTGGAAGCGCGGAAGAGGGTCGAAGGGCACTGTCTGGAGCGTGATGTTGAGGACGACGGAATAGAACGAAGGGGTTCCGCGGTCTCCCGGGAACTCCAGGGCCTGGGAGACGAGTTCGGCACCCTGGTCGAGCGGACCGCGCGGCATGGCCCGGAAGCGGAGCTGCCCGGCCCCGTGGTCGTAGGGCTCCAGGGCGAGGATCCGGCGCGCCAGCCAGTCCGTGGTCAGCTGGAACTGACGTGGTTCGGGAGCGGCCGTACCGCCGTCGGTGGGCCGCTGGTGGCGCAGCAGTTCCACGGACACGCCCTCCTGCCACCGGGGAGGGTGCTCCAGCAGTGCGGACCGGGTCTCGGCGAGCAGGGAACGGTGCTCCGGCTCGGGGCGCAGGTCCTTCAGCCAGGAGCCGAGCAACCCCTTCAGCGCCAGGTCGGGCAGGGGGTCGGGGACGTCCTCCGGCGCGTACAGCCAGAAGTCCGTGCCGTCCTCGCGGCGGGGGCGGGGCCGGACCAGGACGTCGGGTGCGAGAGCCTGGACGACCTGGTCCATGCGGAACGTGGGAACGGTCTCCAGCGGCTTCTGCCGTCCCGCGTTGCACAGGTTGAGCAGCGCACCGGTCCACTCCTCGGGGAAGGGCAGCGCGCGGTACCGCTCGACGACGGAGGCATCGGCGGAGACGGGAACGGCGGCAGCGGTACGGATGGAGGTGTAAGGGCGTGCCATGGCGAAGCCTTTCCGAGGGTGACAGGCAGGTCAGTCCGTGTGATGGGTGATCGTGCGCAGCGCCTTGAACAACGGCGCGTACAACAGCCGGGCGACCACGGGGTCTGCCGGGTCGGGGCAGTCGGAGGGCGGGGTGCCGTCCGCGAAGTACGGGGCGAGGACGTCCCGTAGACCGGTGAGCAGACCGTCCTCGTCGGGGAGTTGCGCGGGACCGGCCCCCGGTGCCAGGAGTTCGGCCGTGCGCGGCGCGAACCGCGCGTCGACGAAGACCACTCGGGCGGGCACACCGCCTCGCACCAGACGGCCGATGACCTGCCAGATCGTCACGAGCTGGTCCCAGGCGAAGGACTTCTTCTCCGGCGGGGACAGCCGGGAGTAGATGTACCGCCGCGACAACAGGCGTCGCCACTCCCCGCGGGCCACGTGCCGGAAGGCGAGCCCGGCGTCGTCCAGCTGCGGTGCCGCCATCGCCAGTTTGCTGAACGTGCCCTGTGCCAAGCCGGGTTCGTCGCGGGTGAAGCGGGTCGCCCAGTTGTTGACCGCGAACACCGCGAGGGTGAGGTCGTCGGGGCGCGGATGCGGCCTGGCCAGGAAGAGGGCTGTGCCGAAGGCGGCGTTGCGCTGGGAGTTGAGGATGTTGTGACCGCGTTCCACGGCCATCAGCGGGGCGACCAGGATCTCTGCCTCCGGGTCCTCGGCGAACGTGGCGAGATCTCCCCTGCGCAGTGCGGTGGCCCGTTCCTCCTCCGGCGGGGGCGGCTCCGACCCGGGGACGGCCTCGTCCAGCTCGGCGTCGTCGGCGGCCAGGACCCGGACCCGGCCGTGCCAGCGTGGCATCGCGTGCAAGGTGTCCGCCGCGAGGGTCGCCTCCTTGTAGCTGCCGACCAGGAGGATCGCCCGCCGGCGGCGAGGGTCGGTCACCTTGGCCAGCTCGTCCTCCAGCGGGCTGGGAGCGCCGCCCAGGCCTTTCTGCCCGAGCCGCTTGACCATGGCCTTGCACGCGGTCGGCCGGGCTTTGGGCTTCGTACCCGACAGGCTCAGCGGGCGGCCGTGGTCGTCGTACAGGAATCGGGTGGTGAACTCCGTTTCGCTCACCGCTTCCAGCGACCGGCGCGACGGCGTGAGTACCGCGCCGACGGGCGCGACGAGGTGTGCCCGGGTCGAGGTGCCCGCCCAGCTCGTGCCGGACATGAGGATCACGTGCGGTCCACCGCGGCCGGAGCCCGGGTCCGCTCCCACGTCGGGGAGCGCGAGCAGGAGTTCGCGGCCCACACCGGCGCACCGGAAGAAGCGCAGGGTGCCGCTGTGCTGGCCGTCGGCGTTGCGTTCCTGGTCGTCGGGCAGGTACTGGAATCCCAGGACGTTGCCCATCGGGGCCTCGGGGATCAGCGGGGCGTAGTCGAGCGGCGGCCGCCTGGAGAACTCGTTGCCGGTCGAGTCGAGCCGCAGCGCCGCCTCCACCTGCGGCCACAGGTAGACCAGCTGCTCCAGACGGTGGTCGAGGGCGCTGAGGAGCAGCATGAACTCCAGATGCTGGGCGGTCTCGTCCAGCCACCTCGTATTCTCGGCGTTCTCGGTGTCCTCGGCCTTCTCGGCCATCGGGGTGTCGGAGAGCAGAAGGCGCAGCACGGTCAGGACGCGCTCCCGGGTCTCCGTGGGGGACAGCGTGTTGAGCAGGTCGTGGGTGAGGCGTACCAGGGCGTCGGTGACGTTCCCGTAGGGACCGTGGCCGCCGAGGGGGTCGTCGCGGAAGGCGTCGAAGCGTCCGGTCAGCTCGGCCCGGCGCGTGTCCTGGTCAGGCCCCGGCGATTCGGGTGCCGGCGGGTCGTCCTCGTACGCCTCGTAGAGATCGGACTCGTCGGCCACCCCGTCCGGGACCCCCGAGTCGGAGTCGTCGAACCAGGAACGCATCAGCTTCTCCTGGAGGGTCCACGGGCTGAAGTACTCGATGTCGACCCACTGGTGCAGGTCCGGCTCGGAGATGAGCCTCTTGTAGAGGCGGTCCGCCGCGGCGTGGACCACGTTGAGCGCGGTGGACCAGCGCTCGATCTCCTTGTCGGTGAGCGGCAGCCGGCCCTGCCGGGAGATCTCCTCGACACGGTGCGTCTGCACCTGGTCGAGCCAGGAGTCGACATCGGGGCGGACGAGGGTCGCCGACGGCGCGAAGATCTCGTCGAGCCTCATCTGCACCGAGTCGGCCTCGTCCACGACGATGATGTCGCTGCGCAGACAGGTGAGTTCGAGGTGGCGCAACCGCTCGTCACCGAGGTGGCGCGGCACGGCGGACTGCACGAGGCTGGCCGGGTTGGCGACCCAGATCACCGAGTCGACGAGTTCACGGGCGGCGCGGTGCCGGGGACAGACGTACCAGGCGGGGCAGCCGTGCGGGGTGCCCTTGATGTCCGGTGAGCCGGTGCCGACCGTGCCGGAACGTCGCCGTCCGGGCTCGTAGGGCGCGGGGAGGGTGTCGTCCTGCTTCTCGTCCTGCGTGGCTTTCTTCTCCGGGTGGAGCGAGGTACACGGCGCGTCGGCGAAGCGCAGTGGCTCGCCGGCCTCGGTGCCGCGCAGCGCGTCCAGCACGCAGACCGTGCTCAGGTGGTCGAAGCCCGGGTCGTCGTGGTCCAGGAGGTTGGGCTTCCCGCGCGAGGCGGCGCGGCGGTGCAGTCGCTGTACGTGGGTCTCCCGTGTCGTCAGGCCGAGCACAGGGGTGGCGGCCAGTCCGAGGTCACGGAACAACGTGGTGAGCCGGAGCTGTTCGGCGACGTCGCCCACGACGAGGGTGGTGCGCAGCCGGCGCTGATGTCTGGCCCCCCAGACGGCGAGCAGCGTCATGAGGGTGGACTTTCCGGCGCCCACCATGCCCGCGAGGTGCAGCAGACCGTCGAGGCGCAGATCCCCCTCCGCCGAGAATCCGAGCCCGTCGGGGTCACGCGGCAGGATGTGCAGCTCGGCGAGGCGGTTCTCCCAGTGGCCGGGAGAGTCCACCTCGTTCTCCTGCTCCGTCGCGTCCATCCAGCGTGCTGTCTCCAGGAGCGCGGCCCGGCTGATGCTGAGGGGCCTGCCGGTGCCGGGGCGTCCCGCCTCCGGTTCGTGGCCGGGCCCCGGCTGCGGCTTGAGCCACTCCGGGAGAGTCACCGACGTGGGCCGCCGCCGGTCGATGAAGGTGGCACGGCCTGCCGGGGCCAGAGAGAGGGGGTTACGGGCGAGCGGAGGCAGCGCGGTGAGAGCGGTGGCGTAGACGGCGAAACGGTCGGAGGCGACGGACGGCTCACGCCGCCGGGCGGGCGCGCCGGGCGACGGGATGTCGAAGGCACGGAACCGGTCGGGAAGAGCCTGGTAGGTCTCCAGCGCCAGCTGCCAGGTACGGCGCCTGCGCAGATGCCACAGAAGATGGCGGCTCGCGGTGAGTGTGACCTCGTGTTCAGGGGTGGTGACATGGCCGCGGGCCCGGGCGAACTCGTAGCCGCCGAACAGGGTGTAGGCACCGGCGGGGGGCTCGTCCGGGGCGATGCGTTCCAGGACCACCAGAGCCAGCTCCACCTGGCAGAGCAGGCTCGGTTTCACCTTGCCCAGTTCGGACGGCACCTCGTCCCACAGCCGGGACAGTTCGCGGGTGATGGATCTGTGCCAGCTGTCTCGGTCACGCATCGGTGGCCTTCTTCCCGCCGGGCGCGAGACGGTTCTTCGCGCGGGCGACCAGTTCGGTGTCGGTGAGCAGGGGGTGGTCGGCGCCGGCCGGACGGTTGCGCTGGTAGGTGGCGACATATCCCGGCCGGTCGTCGACACGGTCCTGCGGTACCACCCAGAAGGCTTCGTCGTACGGGGGTTCGCGGCGCACCGGGTGGGCGGCCCGGCCGAGGAATGCCGGGTGGGCCCAGTCCTTCACGTCGACCGCCCACACATGACCGTCGGGGAACGTGATGTGGATGTCGTACGCGTCGTAGGCGGGCCACATCCGTACCGTCAGCCCGAGGGCGAGGAGCTGTTCCTCCAGGGACACCTCGGCCTGGCCGGGGCCTGTCACGAACTGGCGCAGCGGCCGGTCCAGCTGGAGCAGCCGTCCCGTCTGGTCCTGGGGGTGCCGGCGGCCCACCGGTGGCCGGCCCCGGCGGCGGCAGCGGTCACGTTCGCACCACCAGCCGCCGCCCTGGAGGGGGGTGAGGAGCGTACGGCAGCGTCCGCAGGCCGTATAGGCGCCGTCTCGCAGGTAGCTGTCGGGAACGGGGTGGTAGATCAGGCCGAGGAGGTCCTTCACCGGGTCGAGCACGTGGTCCGTGGATACGGCCCACTCGTCCGCGGCGGTGAGCAGGGGCCGGGTGACGAGGAGCCGGCGGAACTCGGTGTAGGAGTCCTCCTCGCCGTGCTGGCGGCACAGCCGGAGCGCGGTGTCGATGATCTCGCGGTCGTAGAGTCTGGTCGCGCTGTCCGGGAACTGCTCCGCCCACTCGTGGCACAGTTCGGTGGGGCGGGAGGAGTCCGGGTCGAGCAGGAGGTCGTCGGGGCCGACCGCCTCGTCGGGGAGGTCCACCGGCCAGTCCGCCACGGGGCGTTCACGGCACCACTCGACCAGCTCCGGCAGGCTCCCCGGCGGTTCGGCTCCGCGCTCCAGGCAGGCGAGCACCGTCCGGTCGAGCGCGCGCTGCACTTCGGGGTGGTACGGCAGGAGGTGTGCGTCCGGGCCGGTGGCCTCCCCGAGGATCGTGAGCGCGGTGGCCAGCGTGCGCATCAGGGGGATGCCGCGATGCGCGGACCAGTCACTCGCGATCACCGGTTCTCCAGGTGACTGCGGCCGGCCGAGCAGTGCGCCAGTACGTCGCAGCCGGAGCAGGAGTCGCCGGGCTTCGGGGCGTACACCTCGTCGACCGCCCAGCTCTCGGCGAGGCCCGCGACGATACGGCGGGCCTCGGCCAGGGTGTCCGGGTCGCCGGGGTCGACCTCCTCGCACCGGGAACGGTCCCCGTACAGGACTTCGAGTTCGACCCACGACCGGCGCGGATCACCTCCAGGCACCCCGGCTGCCATCATCAGCGCCGCGAAGGCGAGCTGCGGGTACGTCTCCATCAGTTCCCGCCCCTCCCAGGGGGGTTTGGCGGAGGTCTTCGTCTCGCGCCAGATCCAGCCGCCGGACGAGGTGTACAGCAGGTCGGGGTCGGCGATCAGAACGATGTCGAGCTGGGGGTCGTACAGCGTCAGACGCGGTTGTACCCGCACCTGCTCCGTGTCCGCGAGACCGTCGAGGGGGCAGTCCCGCTGGTGCGCGGAGAGCAGGGCGAGCGCGGTGGGCGACTCGGCGGGGGCAAGGCCGGGGAGCGTGTCCGGTAGAGGGGTCGAGGCGCAGCTTCCCGCTGAGTGCTGGACGTTCAACCAGTGGTCGACCGCCCGGCCCCTGCGGATCGGCTCGCTCTCCGGGGCGCCGGACTTCAGATGCAGTACGCGGGTGAGGTGGAACTGCGCCGGGCAGGTCGCGTGGACGCGTAGGTCGGTCGTCGAGACGGACCGGCGCGCCCGAGGACGGCGGGGGCCAGGCACACCCAGGATGCCAGGTGCTCGCCGGGGCAGTTCACAGCCGGTCAGGCTCTCGCACCGTACACAGCTGGAACCCGGGTTGAGCCGGTCGTCCTCCACCACCCGGCTCAGCACGGGCTTGGCCTGTTCGGTGAAATGCCGCTCGATCTCCTCGGCGTCCCAGTCCGCGAGGACCTTGTGGTCACCGTGGCCGCAGCCCACGCCGACGACGCGGACGCGGTCAGGGCGGACGGTGCTGCCTTCGACCTCGCGGAAGATGTCGCCGAACGCCGAGCGGGATGGCACGCCCTTCAGGGCGACCGCCGCAGCCTCTGCGAGTTCGGCGTCCGTGCGGTCCTCCTTGACCGAGTTGACCGACAGCAGCCACAGCTCGCGCTCCGATCCGTCGACGCAGGCGTATCGCCTGCCCCAAGCGGTGCGTTCGTAGCGGGTCGCACCCCGGGCGTCCGGGGTGTCGTTCCGGGCGACGGCGGTCCACTGGGCGCGCACGGGCACGGTGGCCGGGCGCCCCAGCGCACGCCGGAGCGCCTCCTGCTCGTCGCGAGCCCGCAGATAACGGCGAATTGCCGTTTCCGCCCAACTCGCGTGGCCTGCGTGGTACTTGTTGTTTCTCCGGAGCCGCACCAGTGCGTCCTCCAGATCCGCTCCTTCGTGCTCGACCGCGTCCAGGACGTTCATGACAGGGCCGAGCGCGAAGTCCTCGACCGGCTTGCGCCGTGAGCGCTCGGTGTCCTGCCGGACGAACGGCCGGGCGCGCAGGGCGTTGCCGCGGGGGCAGTCCTGAGGGTCTTCGCGGAGGAGGGGGAGGGACGTGCGGATGAGCCGGATGTCGCCGTCGGTCCGGGGCGGCGGGAGCTGGAGTGACACGAGCACCCCCTGTGGGCGTGGTGGCGAGATGGTCGACGACTCCAGGGAAACGCATGACTGTGAACTAAGTCAAGAAAGTGATCGCGTGTGATGGGTGACCCGCTACAGTATGGCTGACGCTATGTCATCGAGAGCGGGGTGAAGTGTGGAAGCCGGGGATGTCCTCGACGGCCGCTATGAGGTCGGGAAGCTGCTGGGCAAAGGAGGTATGGGCAGGCTTTGGAAGGCGACCGAGACGGAGACCGGGCGGACGGTCGCGGTCAAGGAGCTGCGCCTGGACGAGTACACGCTCGGTCGAATGAGCGAGAATGAACGCATCCGGTACGAGATCGAGTTGACGAAGCGGTTCAAGCGCGAGGGGGTGATCCTCGCGGACCTGAACCACCCTCGGATCACCCGGCTGCTGCACAGCGGCTATCTGGACGGCGCGCCTTACCTCGTCATGGAGTTCGTCGACGGGGACGACCTGCGTTCCTTCCTGGACCGGCGGCGACCTTTCCCCTTCGACGCCGCTGTCTCCGTCGCCGTGGACATCGCGGAGGCGTTGGAGCACGCTCATGCGAACGGAGTGGTGCACCGGGACCTGAAGCCGCACAACGTGATGGTGGCGTACGCCGACGGGGCGGCAAAGGTGATCGACTTCGGGATCGCCCACCTCACCGACCCCTACGCGACCCGGTACACCGAGCTGGGCGCCACTCCGGGCAGCGTCGGGTACATGGCTCCCGAGCAGCTGGAGGGCGAGCGGAATCTCTCCGAGGTCGTCGACTTCTACGCGTTCGGGTGCGTCCTGTTCGAACTTCTCACGGGCCGACAGCCGTTCGAGGAGAAGCCGGACCGGAACAGGAGCATCCAGCACCTCAAGGACCTGCCACCGCGCCTGCGCTCCATCAACCCGGCTATTCCGCAGGAGATCGACGACCTCGTCTGGGACCTGCTGGCCAAGGACGCCGCCGACCGGCCCCGGAGTGCGGGGGAGGTGCTGGACGTCCTGCGCCCCTTCCTGCCGAAACCCGGCGACCCCGCACCCGATCCGGAGATGTACCCGGACCCGACCAAGCGTCACCGGCTGGGAACAGCCTCGGCGGACAGCGCTCACACCCCCGCCGCACCCCGTCCCGCGGCACGGCGTTCCCACCGCCGTTCCGGCGGCTGGCTCAGCCACAAGCAGTTCGCGGGTCAGATCGTCCTGGCTCGCGCGGAACTGAGGGACGGCCCGGGCGTGCGGTGTGCCGAGCTTCAGGCCATGCTGCCCAAGGCGGTCAAGGACTGGGGACCTCGTCTGGAGGACGTGCTGGAGGCCCGTCTCGTATGCGCCCATGCCGCGCTCCTGGAGGGCCGGACAGCGGACGCCGAGGCCCTGTACGAGGAGGTGGCCGACGAGGGAGACCCGCCGGACCGTCTCGTCCTCGAAGCCGAACTCGGTATCACCGTCTGCCGGATGCGCGAAGGGGATTACCCCGGAGCCTTCAACGGCTGGCGGTCGGCGGTGCGCGGAGCTCTTGCCCTGCCCCCGCCGATGCCGGAGCCGTTGGCGCGTCGCTGTCGCGAGGTCGGCGAGGAGCTCGCGGAGAAGGGCTACCGCGCGGAAGTCGCCCCCCACCTCGATCAGTTGCCCGACATGTAGCGGTCAGGTGCGGGGCAACTGCCCTGTGGCCAGCAGGTCCCCCAGTGAACGGCTGAGCTCCGCACCCACCGTCCGCATCTCCCGCATCTCCCGCTCGAAGGCACTGACCCGCCGGTGGACCTCCCCGTACCGTCGCTGTTCCGCCAGGGCGAGCCGTGGGACCTGGAGCCGCCGTACGTCGACGCGTGACGTGGTCGACGCGTGGGTGCCCGCCTGCTGAACGTTGGCCGGGGAGCGCAGACAGCCCGCGAGGAACCAGGGGTCGAGGACGTCCGGCTTCACTCGGAGCAGGGTGAGCTGAGGGCCGAGCACCGACGGCGCGTCCGTGTCGACCTGGACGTCGAAGGCGCGGGCCAGCACGGAGACGATGACGTCCTGCGAGGCGGTGACGGTGAGGGAGCCGTCCAGTTCGCCCTGGGCGACGGCCGACGAGGACAGCCACAGGTGCGCCGGCCCGGCGAGGGGAGCGCTGATGACGACGCGCGTGTCGTCCTCCCGAGGCTCTCCTTGCCGGACCTGCTCGTCCGGCAGGGTCTGCCCGGACCGGATCTCCACCGCGCCCGCCCGCTCCAGCTCGCCGACGCTGATGAGGGGGGTGGGCTCGTCGTCACTGGTGGGGCGCAGTTGCGCGAGGACGGCAGTGGCGTCCCGCACCTCGCTCATGTGGCCGTCGAACCGGGACCACAGACGCCGGAGATCGACGACAGTGGCGGTCCGGTTCCTCGGAATGTGACGGGCCGGTGTCAGATCCACCTGTTCGTCCAGCAGGTCGATCACGGGTACGGAGACGCTGCCCCGTGTCCCTTCGCCGGAGAGGGCGCCCATCACCTGCGCCGTCACCGCCGGCCAGTCGATGCCCGCCTTCTCCGTGCTGTGCCGTGCGGTGTCCACCAGCGTGAGCTCGGTACGGGGTTCCTCCTCCCCCTGCGCGCCGGCACCCTTCGCGTGCAGGACCCACACGTGCAGCCCGACGCCGTAGGGCGGAGCGGCGCCCGGCGGCAGAGCGATCACGGCGCGCAGCAGACCGGCGCGCAGCAGACCGGACCGGATACGCCGGCCTGCTCGGCGGGCCGCGATCGCGGGGGGCAGGACCAGCACCGCCACACCACCCGGGGCGAGGGACGCCACCACGTGCTGCACCCAGGCGAGTTCCGGTTCGGTGCGCGGCGGTTGGCCGTACACCCAGCGCGGGTCCGTGGCGAGTTCGGCGTGGCCCCAGTCGCGGTCGTTCGACGGTGGATCACACAGGACGACGTCGGCGTCCGCCCCCGGGTGGGCGTCGGCCCGCAAGGTGTCTCCCGTGCGCAGCGAGACGTTCGACAGGCCGTCGACAGCGAGGCGGGCCTCGGCCAGCCGGGTCAGGGTGGCGTCGTTGTCCTGGCCCAGCAGACGCAGGTCCGCGCCCCACTGCCGGCCTGCGGCGGCCAGCAGCGTTCCGGTACCGCACGCGGGGTCCAGGACTGTGAACACCGGTTCGGGGTGTTCCAGGCCCGCGATGCCCAGCATCAGCTCGGCGAGATGCGCCGGAGTCGCGGTGATCTGCCGTACATGAGTGCGCAGCCAGCGTTCCAGGAGCAGGAGGAAGGTGGCCCGGCCGTCGCGTGCTCCGGCCACCTCCAGGGTCCGTTCCAGGAGGTCGGACCGGTACCGGTCCGAGGCTTCCCCGCCCGTGGGCCGGATCGTCTCGGCCCCGCTCAGCCGTAGCCCGGCCTCCGCCACCAGCAGCCCCGCCGCATCTCGCTCGCCCAGTGCCTCGTACTCGGGCCAGAGCCGGTCGAGCGGATGGACCGGTGCCTTGAACTTGTTCTCCTGCTGGAGCCAGGCCTCGACCTCGGGCAGGGAGAACTGCGGATAGGTGTCGGTGCCGCCGACCGGGGCCGGGAAGTTCTCGTGCCGTCGCCGCCAGTTGCTCACGGCGGCCCGCCCGACCCCCGCGATTCGCGCGATTTCCGCCAAGGTGACGAGAACCGGGGGTGTCCCCGTACTCCCTGACATGATCTCCTCCGCACTCTCAGTCGCTCTGTCCTGCCTTGCTTGACTGAGTTTACGTATACGTCGGGCATTCGGTTCGGGACGTTCCGTGAAGACTGGCGGCGCACTGTCGGTGGCGGTCCGTACCCTCGTGGACATGGAGGGGAACGACTTGTCCCGGGCGGGGGAGCGGCTCAGTGTGTACGCCTATCTCACCGCGCCCGAACGCCTCGAGTACATCGCGGTGATGCGGGTGTTCTGCGGAACGCTGCTCGCGGATCTCGCGGTGCCGGACGTGCTGGCCAAGCTGGGCCGTGAGCTGGACGCCGAGACGCTGGCGGCCCGGCTGGAGAAGCTGGCGAGCTGGGGGAACCTGCTCCGCAGCACCCACACCGTGAAGGCGACCAGCATCGCCGACTACCAGCGCTCCCGATCCCGTTACCAGCTCTCCAAGCTGGGGGAGCGTGTCCAGCGGGACGCCGACGAGGTCCTGGCGGGGGCGGACGCCGCGCGGGAGGTCAGCAGTGAACTGCTCGCGCTCGTCGACCGGGGGCTGAGCGAGATCGTCGCCCTGGCCTCCGCGCCCGGCGGCGCCGATCCGCAGCAGGCGTGGGAGCGGATCAGCACCCTCTTCGTCCAGTTCACCGAGTTCGCGGAATCCGTGCGGGACTTCTATGCCTACCTGGGCCAGGTCCTGGCGCGGTACGACCTGGACGGCGCCGAGTACCAGGGGTTCAAGGAGCTGCTGCTCGACTACGTCGAGGCGATCACCGAGGACGTCTCCCTGCGCTCCCCGCGCATCGCCGCTCACCTCACCGCGGTCTGGCCGCACCTACCCGCGCTCCTCGCCCGCATCGACACGCACGCCACAGGCATCGCCGCCCTCGCCGAGGCGCTGCCCGAGACCCGGGTGCAGCGCAGCCGTGGGCGGGACCTGGCCGACTGGGAGGGACTGCGCGACTGGTTCACCGACAGCGGCGGCCACGGCAGCCAGGTCGACCAGTTGCGCGACGCCACGCTGCGGGCGCTCCAGTCCCTGCTGGCCAACGCCAAGCGGATGCTGCGTTCGGCCTCCGGCGAGATGTCCCGCCGCAAGGACCTGCTCCGGCTCGCCGCCTGGTTCGACGCCGCCGAACCGGCGGAGGCGCACGACATCGCGGTAGCCGCCTTCGGGCTGTACGGCGCACGGCACCTCGGAGTGGCACCCGACCCGGACCGGACGGTTCCCGCGTACGTCAGCTGGTGGACCGGACCCGTGGTCGACGTACCGGTCGCGCTGCGTGAGCGCGGCAGCAGGGCCCCGCGCGGGCGTTCGGCCGCAGCCGAGGACCACACCGAGCAGAAGCGCCGCCTCATGGAACAGGCACGCGAGGAAGCGGCGGCCCGGCGGGCGGCGGCCGACGAACTGCGCAGCGCCTCGGGGTACTTCGGGCAGGTGAGGCTCAGCGCACCGGCCATGAGGCTGCTGCTGGAACTCCTCACCACCGCGCTGGGGCAGGCCCGTCTGCACCGCTCGGCAACGGGCTTCGAGCTCGACGGTGCGCGGGCGAGCGATGCGGACCTCGGCATCCTGTTGACCGTGTGGCGCACCCCGGGCCGTCACACCGTCCTGCGCTCGGTCGACGGAGACCTGGCGGCGGACGACCTCACCGTGGCCGTCGAGAGCATAGGCACGCCCGTCCCGAGCGAGGCGACCGCCTGATGGCCCTGCCCTCCACCCACGACGTCGCGCTCGCAGCCGAGCGCCGCGCCGCCGCCCGGCTTCTGCTGGCCCACCCGCTGATCACCAGCACCGGGCCCCACCGTGACACGTTCCCGCTGGTCCGCAAGCACGCCGACTGGCTCGCCCAGCGCTTCCAGCAGGTGCTCGGCTACCGCCTGCTGGTGGAGGCCGGCTACGCCCGTCTGTTCAAGGCGGGCCTGGGCCCCGGCGCCGGCCATCGCCTCGAACGCCCGTCGACCGGCACGCCGTTCACACCACGGACGTACGCCTACCTGACTCTCGCGCTCTCCGTCCTCGTCACCGCCCCGGAACAGCTCCTGCTCTCGCAGCTCGTCGGCGACCTGAGGTCCGCGGCCGTGGACGCCGGCCTGGAGATCACCGACAACGGACGGCAGACCGAGCGGCGGACACTCGCCGCCGCACTGCGGCAACTCGTCGACTGGGGTGTCCTGACCGAGACCGAGGGCCACGTCTCGGCGGTCGCCGAGGACAACGGGGGCGAGGCGCTGCTGACCGTGGACCGGGAGATCGCGCGGGCCGTCGTCGCGGGTCCGCTCGCCCAGAGCCGTGACGGAGCGGATCTCGTACGACGCGCGGCCGACCCCGGCTTCGGCGGTCCCCGCACGTACGTCCGCCGACGGCTGGTCGAGACCCCCGTCGTCCACCTCGACGACCTCACGGACGCCGAGCGCGAGTGGCTCCGTACGCGTCAGCGGCGCGAGTCCCAGGCATTCTCCGAACTCCTCGGTCTGGAGGCCGAGATCCGTGCCGAGGGGATCGCCCTGATCGACTCGGAGGCCGACCTGACCGACCTCCATCTCCCCGGTACGGGTACGGTCGCCCAGGCCGCGCTGCTGCTGGTGGAACGGCTCGTGGACCGACTGCGCCCCGAGAACCCCGGCCATCCGGCGGTCGGCGGGCGGCTCGTCATCGGCGTACCCGTCCCCGACGCGACGCTGCCCGAGCTGCTCGACGAACTGATCGAGGAGTACGGCAGGCGCGGCAACTGGCAGCGCGGGCTCCTGGACGACCGTGACGCCTTCCTCGCCGCCGTCCTCGACCACCTCACCCGGATGCGTCTGATCGCCCCCGCCGGACCCGTCCGCGCCGACGGCCACGGCCTGCCCGAGGGATATGAGGAGACGGCGACGGACGGCCGTGTCGTCACGGACGTCTCCGAAGCACGCGGCGGGGGCGGCACGACCGGCTGGGTGCTGCTCGCCGCAGCGGCCCGATACGCGACGACAGTCGCGGTGAAGCCCCGTCGAGCCGCTGAACCAGGACGAGCACCCGCCCTTCTCGACACTCCGCAGGAGCCGCCCCGATGACCCACGGTCCGGACCGTCAGCACCGCTACCGCCTCCACCGCGCCGGCATCCGCAACGTCTGGCAGTACGACGAGCAGGAGTTCGTCTTCGGCGAGGGCCGCCTGCTGCTGCGGGGCAAGAACGGCGCGGGCAAGTCCAAGGCCCTGGAACTGCTCCTGCCGTACCTGCTGGACGGCGACGCCCGCGCCCTCGACGCGACCGGGACCGGCCGCACCACCCTCCTGTGGCTGATGCTCGACGGCTTCGAGCAGACCAACCGCCTGGGCTACCTGTGGCTGGAGTTCGCGCGGACCGACGAGGACGGGAACGACCATCACCTCACGCTCGGCGCCGCAGTCCGTGCCTCGCGTTCGACCAGCACGGCGAAGCCCTTCTTCTTCGTGACCGGCCTTCGCGTGGGCCACGACCTGCACTTGGCCCCGGCCGGCCAACCGCTCCCTCTCGACCAGCTCAGAACCGTCATCGGCGCGGACAACCTCACCGACCGGGCGGTGGAGCACCGGGCCCGGGTCGCCCGCGAGCTGTTCGGCCTGACCGACACCGCCCGCTACCGCAACCTGTTGCACCTCCTGCACCGTCTGCGCCGCCCCACGATCGGCGACCGCGTCGACTCCGGTGGCCTGGTCTCCGTCCTCGCCGAGACCCTGCCCGCGCTCGACGAGGAGGTGGTGGAGAAGGTGGCCCGCAACCTCGACGACCTCGACACCGTACGGGCCGACCTCGGCCGCCTCGAGCGGACCGACCTGGCGTTGCGCACGTTCCTCACGGGCTACCGGGGCTATCTGCACGGCGTGCTGCGCAGGCGGGCCGAGGAGACGGGCACCGAACTGGGCGGGCTCGCGGACTGCCGCAAGACGGCCGGGGACGCGGGCCGGAAGGTGGAAGCGCTCCGCGGCCGGGAGCACGAACTGACGGCGCGCGTCGAGGCCCTCGAAGAGGACAGGGAAGCGTTCGAGACGGACCTCGCGGCGCTGCGCGTGAGCACCGGATACCGCAGCCTGAAGGAGCTCGGAGAGCGGCGTGCGACGGTCAAGGCGCTGCACAGCACGGCCGTCACCGCCTTCAAGTTGTTGCGGCAGGCCCACAGCAACCAGGAGGGCGCGGGCCGGCGGCTGGGCACACAGGCGCGGCAGTTCGGCGCGGAACTGGTCGACCTGAGCACGGCACACGGTGAGTCGGTGAAGGAGGCCGAGCGGTCCGGTCTCGATCCCGCGCACCTGGGGGAGCCCTTCGCCCTCGCGGTCGTACCGCTCGCCTCCGCCGAGACGGCCCGGCTGACCTCGCCGGACGGCGACCTCCACCTTGTGCGGCACGACGCGGTCACCGCCGTCGACACCGACGCGTGCACGGCGGCGCTGGCGGCCTGGGACACCCGGCTCGACGCCGTACGACCGGTGATCAGGAACCGGTCCCGGACGGTCACCGAGCTGACCGGCCTGGTCCGGCGAGCCGACCGGGCCCGGCAGGACGCGCACGACGCGGACGCCGCCCGCGAGCAACTGGAGTCGCAGGCGGAGAGCGCGCGGGGCCGGGTGGAGCTGCGCCGTGCGGAAACGGCCCGGGAGTCGCAGGCGTACGCCGTCGAAGCGCGGGCCTGGACCGAGAGGCTGTGCACGCTCACCGGCGTCCCCTTGGACGTCGTACCCGCCCATGACGCGGCTGACGGGGCGCTGTCGGCGCAGGTCCCCGAGGAAGTGGCCGACGAGGTGCGGGCCGCAGTCGCTCCCTGGCTGGCGGAGGCGGGCGGGAGACAGGTCGCGCTGGCCGTCACCGTCCGGGAACTGACCGGCACCCGTGACCGGCTGAGCCGCGAGCACGAGGAATGGGAGCGCCGCACCGACCCGGAGCCGACGCCTCCGCCTCATCGCAGCGCCGGCCGCTCGCCCGGCACCGGAGCACCGTTCTACCGGCTGGTGGACTTCGCCGACGGCCTGGCGCAGGGGGAGCGGGCCGGTCTGGAGGCGGCGCTGGAGGCGAGTAGCCTGCTCGACGCCTGGGTCTGCGCGGACGGCACCGTTCTGGACCCGGCCACGCACGACACGCTCCTGGCCGCCGGTGCACCGGTCGCCGGACCGGCGCTGAGCCGGGCGCTTCACCCGGTCGCGGCTCCGGAGAGCGGGGTGACGGTCGAGCAGGTGAGCCGGCTGCTGGAGGCAGTGGCGCTGGTGGAGGCGTCGGCGGGGAGCGGCGCTGCCCACACCGTCATCGGGACTGACGGTTCCTGGAAGCTCGGGGTCGCCCACGGTCGGCACGGCAAGCTGTCCGCCGAGTACGTCGGTGCCGAGGTGCGCGCGGAGACCCGGCGGCGGGCGCTGGTCGAGCTCTCCGCGCGGATCGCCTCGACGCGGGACGAGCTGGCGGGATGTGAACAGAACCTGCGTGAGCTGCGCGAGCACCGCGACCAGGTCGACGACCTCGTGCGCCGTCCGCCGTCGGCGCGAGGGCTGACCGCCGCGTGGGCCCGTACCGAGGAGGCCGAGCGCGCGGCCGAGTCCCTCGCCGGTCAGGTGTCGGCCGCCGCCCGGAAGGCGGAAGAGGCGCGGGCCCGCGAGGTCGTCGCGCGGCGGGAGGCTGAGGCGACGGCGAGTGCGCACGGCCTGCCGGCGGAACTCACCGCACTCGACACGGTCCGCCTCGCCCTCGACCGCCTGGGCCGGGGCACCGATGTGGTGCGCGGGCGGATACGTACGCTCACGTCGACAGTCGGGACCCACCGTGACAGCCGGGCCGACTACGAGAGCGCGAAGTCGGCCCGCGAGGACGCCGAGTCCGACTACGGGGAGGCGCTGAGCCGTCTGGAGGCAGCCCGGCGCACCGTCCGGACCCTGGAGGAGGCACTCGGCGCCACGGAACAGGAGATCCTCGACCGCGAGGCCGAGGGACAGCGTCGTCTGGACGCCGTGCAGCGCCAACTTCCGCGTGCGCGCAAGGACATGGAGGGCGTGCACGACGATCGGGTACGTGCGGAGGAGACGGCGACGGAGCGGCGCGGGGCGCTGGTCGCCCAGGAGGGCAAGGTACTGACCAGCGGACGGCGGCTGCGTACGACGCTGTCGCTGCCGGGTGTGCTGGAAGGTGCGGGGCTGGAACAGGACGTGGACCGGATGAGGGTTCCGGACCCGGTGCACGCCGAGGCCAGGGAGCGCGTCAAGGCTCTCCGCCATCTCGTCGACGTCCTCCGTGACCGGCTGGACGCCAAGGCCCATGACCTCGTGGACAACGCGTTCCACAAGCAGTACACCGTGCTGCGGGACCAGCTCTCCGGCGGGTACGACGCGACGATCGAGGAGTACGACGGCATCAAGCTCTGCCGCCTCGTCGACGACAACGGCCCGCACGACGTCGCCGGTGTCGGTCGGCGCATCGCCGCAGAGGCCGCTGCCGCGCGGGGCCGCCTCACCGACCGAGAACGCGAGGTCTTCCAGCGCTTCCTGACCGGCGAGCTCGGCGACCACCTCTCCACCCAGGTGCTCGCCGCGGGCACCCTCGTCGCCGCCCTCAACTCCACGCTCGACACGGTCCGCACGTCCCACGGCCTCGGTGTCACCCTCGACTGGAAGCTGGCCGAAGGCGTCGAGGCGGACGTCAAGGCGGCCGTCGACCTGCTGCGCAGTCCCGCCGCCCTGCGCACCGCCGAGGAGTCCGAGCAACTGCGCGACGTCCTCCAGCGCCGAATCGAGGACGCCCGCCGCGCCGACCCGGCCGCGGGCTACGCCGCCCACCTGCGCACCACGCTCGACTACCGGGAGTGG
The DNA here is from genome assembly GCF_001419795.1 of Streptomyces niveiscabiei. Classification (GTDB taxonomy): domain Bacteria; phylum Actinomycetota; class Actinomycetes; order Streptomycetales; family Streptomycetaceae; genus Streptomyces; species Streptomyces niveiscabiei. The sequence goes on along the minus strand of NZ_LIRL01000343.1, from coordinate 4,596 downwards.
TTCACCTTCGTCCCCTGGGTCGTGAACGACGCGGCCCCGGCCAGCCGCCGCCGGCTCTCCGGCCGGACCGGCCTGAGCCAGGGCGAGCAGCGCGTCCTGTCCTATCTGGTCCTCTTCGCCGCCGCGGCGGCCCACTTCACCAGCCTCGCCGAGTCCGCGCCGCACACGCCTCGGCTGATCCTGCTGGACGACGCGTTCGCCAAGGTCGACGAGCCGACCCACGCGCGCCTCGGCCGCATCCTCGTCGACCTGGACCTCGACTTCGTCCTCACCAGCGAACGTCTGATCGGGAACTGGCCCGACGTGCCGTCCCTGCACATCTACGAGTGCCTGCGGGATCCCCACGTACGAGGTGTGGCGACGCTGCACTACACGTGGAACGGGCGGCAGCGGAGGCTGGTGTCGGTATGACGGACGACGAGCCTTTGGACACCGCCACCCGAGAGTTCCTCACCCGCCCCGGCCTGGCCCGCCTCTGGGCGACCGCCCGCACCCGCCTCGAACGCAACGCCCTCCGGCCGACCGGCACGATCCGGCTCCAGAACCTCGACGCGGGGGAACGCGAAACCCTGTCCCTTCTTCTGGCGAGGCCCATCACCGGCGCCACAGCGGTGATCCGCCTGCCGGACCTCGACGCCCGCTTGCGCACCAGCGCCGTCGGCAGAGGCTTGGCCGCGACGCTGACCGTCCTCGGCCCGCCCCTGGTGGACCGCAGAGCAGCCCGTGACGAGGCATCGGCGGAACGCGCCCGACTACGTGCGGAGGCGGAGTCGGCTCTCTCCGCCACCCCCCTCGCCGATCTGCCCTGGGCCCACGAATGGCTGGCCGAGACTCACCGCACGGGCACCCCTACGACTGTCCTCCAGGCGGTCCGGACCCTCGCGCACCTCTTCCCGGCCTCGGCCTCGTGGGGCCGTGGCGACCTGGCCACCCTCACGACGGGCTCGGCCCACGGTCTGGACGACGACACCCCGCTCGCCCGCCTCGTCCTGCGAGGCATAGCCCTCGCGTACGACACCGGCCTCCCGACGGGTGCCCCCGGCCGCCGCGCCCTGTGGCGCACCGCCGGAGTCACCCCCGACGAGGTCTCCAGCACGGTCCTGACGTACGGTCTGCGCCCGGCCGGGGCCACCTGGCAGGAGGCTGCCCTGCGCGAGCGGTCGGCCCACCACCTGGAAACTCATCTGACACTGCGTGAACTGCGGACACTTCACCTGTCGTTGTCCCCGAACACCTGCGTCCACGTCTGCGAGAACCCGCGCGTCGTGGAAGCCGCCGCCGACTCCGCTCGCACGACCCCCCTGGTCTGCACCTCGGGCAGCGCGGCGACCGTCGTTCTCACCCTCCTCGACACGCTCGCGGAGTCCGGTTGCGCCTTCGTCTACCACGGCGACTTCGACTGGCCCGGCATCACCCTCGCCAACCGGATCATGGGCCGGTACGACGCCAGTCCGTGGCGGATGCGGACAGCCGACTACGAGTACCTCGCGTTGCGCGCGGAACTCCGCGGCATCCCGGCACTCCCTCTCGCCGGCCCCCGGGTGGACGCCGGCTGGGACGCCGAACTGGCTCCGGCGATGCAGGCGTTGGGGGTCGCCCTGCATGAGGAAGCGGCGTTGGAACTGCTGCTGGAGGACCTCGCGCAGGACTGACGTGCTCAGACCTGCGGATCCATCGAACGCAGCAGGTCGAGCAACCCTTGCGCGGGCACCAACTGGTCCTCGGTGATCGGGTCCGGGCTGAAGTGCATCACGGCGTTGCGGAAGTTCCGGCAGTCCTCCAGCGCCGTCAGGAAGTACTGCTGGTCGATGATCCAGCCGAGTGTGGTCCAGTTCTCGGGTTCGAGGAACAGGTACCTGTAGTCACCGAGGGTGAGGTCTGCCGCGGAGTGCACCCGGGCGGCCCGCCGGCCCGGGACGATCGCCCTGATCCGGTCGAGCGGGATACACCGGTCGACCATGCGCCGCAGCCGCTGTTCGATCTCCTCCAGCAGGACCAGGGGCCGTATCCGGGTGCCGAACTGCACGGTCAGGTCGGCCGCGGTGATCAGTCCGCAGACCTTGTGGTCGTGGTCGCGGACGACGACGTAGCCGGACTGCTGGATGGTCTCGACCCAGTTGAGCAGGTCGTCGGAGCGGTCGGCCTCCTGACCGCGGACCGTCGCCGCGCGCAGATCGGGGGTGCGGTTGGCCATCCGCGCCTTCCCGATCGACTCCCAGCTGACGACGCCGCTCAGCCGACCGTCCGTACCGAGGACGGGGAGCTGGCTGAAGTTGCGCAGGACCATGAGCGTGGTCGCGGTGTCGAGGCTGTCGCCGACCCGCACGCACTCGGGCATACGGTTCGCTGAGTCGAGGTTGCTGACCAGGTAGGCGACGGCGGGTGACTCCGTGTCCTCCTCGGGCAGGCCGACCACCTGCCCGAGGGACGGCGACGGGAGAGTGCCTTCCGCGGAGACGGTCCTGGTGAACACGCTCGTCCCCGAGTCGTCCGGTTCCGAGCCTCCCGCGAGGACGGTGATCTGGCTGTCCAAGGTGCCTTCGGTGAACGGCGGGACAGTGACCAGCCCACCGGCCTCCAGGTCGCTCTCGATCTGGTCGATGACCGCCGGATACCGGCGCTGGGCTCCCCAGACGGCGAGGAAGTCCCGGATGGACAGGATCACCGGCTGATCGGTTCCGCGCCGGCGCACCTCCTCGTACAGCTTCGCGGGTTCGGTGAGCGTGGCGGCGAACTCGTCCGCGTCGGGGCGCCCCGGGTCCGGCCTTCCCTCGGCGAGATGCGCGACCCGGTCCGCCGCGCCGAACCTGGAAAGTTCGAACACGGTGAGCAGCGAGCCCATGCTGTCCAGGAGGTCGGGCTGGATCCGCTGCCGGTCGATGTCCGTGACGAGCCACTCGACCCGTCGTACGTGGTGTGCTCCGTCGGCGCTGTCCGCGCGATACTCGTACGCGCCCACCACCCGGCCGACGGCCACCAGCCAGGACTTCAGCGGGAGGACGACGAGGTCGCCGACGTGGATCTCGTGGACGAAGCGGTGGAGCTGACCGGTCCAGTTGCCGACGGTGTACGGACCTTCGTCGGGGTAGCCGGCGGCGACCGCGGCCTTGATGTCCTCGCGGGTGGCGGCGCCCGCCAGGTCCTCCAGCTCGTTCCATCCGGCGATCAGCAGGCCCTGTTCCAGGGCGGTCTGCTCCCGCTCGCCGTTCTGTCCCGCGCGTACCACCCAGGCCCGCATGACGTGCCCCTCCCCGTGAACTCGGTGAGGCCCCCCTCACACGATCGCGTGGCGCGACCCTATAGCAGCCGCACTCGGCAGCCACCGGAAAAAGGCCACCTGACCTGTTGTATCGGCCTCCCCTGGCCCCCGTGGCCGTCTCGCCGCACCCGTAGACTGCCCCCACGGGAGTGGGGCCGATGCGAAGGCCGTGACGAGAGGGCCGGGGGACGAGAGCGCCGATGCAGCCGTTGGACGCCGAGGATCCGCGTGTGGTGGGACCGTTCGAACTGCTGGCCAGACTGGGCGCGGGTGGTATGGGCGTGGCCTTTCTGGCACGCCGGATCCCCCTGGACGACCTCTCCGGGGAACTGGCCGCCGCGTACAACCTGGTCGAGTCCGACGGCGCCGGGACCGACCCGTTCCGGCTGGTCGTGGTCAAGATGATCCGGGCGGAGTTGCTGGAGGGGGAACTGCAGGCCCGGAAGCGGTTCGGCCGGGAGATCGACGCCGTGCGCGCGGTGGTCAGTGAGAGGGTTCCCGCGCTGATCGCCTTCCAGGAGAACCCGGCGAACGGACAGCCGTGGTTCGCCATGGAGTACATCGCGGGGCCGTCTCTGGGAACGCTGGTACAGGAGGCCGGTTTCCTCGATATCGGCCCGTGGGCGGCGCTCGGCCTCGCTCTTGTGGATGCCTTGCGCGCGATCCATGACGCGAACCTGCTGCACCGCGACCTCAAGCCGGGCAACGTCGTCATGGGCCCGTTCGGACCCGTGGTGGTGGATTTCGGGCTCGCGGGCCTGATCGAACGGGCCTCCGGCCAGTCGCTCACCGAGACCGGGAAGGGCATCGGAACCCTCCAGTACATGCCGCTGGAGCAGGCGATGGACACCAAGCGCGTCACTCCGGCCGCCGACGTGTACTCGCTCGGTGCGACGCTGTTCTACGCCCGGACAGGCAGACCGCCCTACAAGCACGTCCCGATGGCGTCCGCGCCGAAGTGGGACGGCGTCACGCTGCCCTACCTCTCTCTGCTGGCCCAGGTCCTGGTCGGTGCCGCCGGCCAACGCCCTACTCTCGACGCACTGGAGCTGAGCCTGCTCGGTATGCTCGCCGAGGCCGACCTGACTCCCGCTCTCGCGGCGGAGCAGCTCATGACGTTCGTCGAATCCGCCGGGCTCACCCCGACACTGCCCCCGGGCGTGCGTGTCGCTCCCGTCGCCCCGGAGATCGAGCGACAGGCGCGCCAGGCGATCGAAGCCGACCTGCCGGACGTCGACCCCGAGTTCTACGGCATCGATCTGGACGAGGCGGACGACGTCGATGTCATCGACGACATCGAACCCCCCGCCCCGGCGTACCCCCCGACCGTCGTGGAC
>NZ_LIRL01000342.1 GCF_001419795.1 Streptomyces niveiscabiei | reverse complement strand
CGCGGCCCGCGCCCTGCCCGGCGTGTGGCTGAGCGACCGCGGCTACCGCACGGCGGCCTTCGCCTTCGAGGAACTCGCCGTCCTGGTCCGCGACGGCTTCGGCGGCCTCACCACGACCCCGCTCCTCGCGGCGGCCCTCGCGGAAGGCTTCGACGGCAACCCCCTGGCGGCCACGACCGACCCCGAGGCCTGGTGGACGGCGTACCTCAGGGCCGTCGTACAACCCGCAGTAACCGGTTTCGCAAACGGCGTCGTCCTCGAAGCCCACGCCCAGAACACCCTGATCGCCGTGGACGCCGACGGCACCCCCGTCCAGGCCCTCTACCGCGACGCGGAGGGCGTCAAGCTCCTCACCGACGTCGACCGCGCGGCCGGCTGGGAGCGCCTCGTGTACACGCTCGTCGTCAACCACCTCGCCGAGACCGCCGCCGCCCTCGCCGAACACCACCCGGGTTTCGCCCCCTGGCCCGCCGTACGCAGGGAGTTCGAGCGGTACGACCTCCCCGAGGCGAGGGCGCTCCTGTCGTCCCGGACGCTCCCCGGCAAGACGAACCTCCTCCTGCGCTGGACCCGCGCGGACGGCGCGGACGCCCGCTACCTCCCGCTCCCGAACCCGATGGCCGGCCCCTGACCTGGCTTAGGCTGGCCCCTGTGCTGCGCGAAGTGACTGCCGTCCGATACGTGACCCCCCTCAGGTCGGGCGGTTCCGTGCCCGGTGTCGTCGAGGCCGACGACCTGGGGACGTACGTCGTGAAGTTCACGGGATCGGCGCAGGGCCGCAAGGCGCTGGTCGCCGAGGTGATCGTCGGGGAGCTGGCGCGGGCGCTGGGGCTGCGGTTCCCGGAACTGGTGCTGGTCCACTTCGACCCCCGGATCGCGGACGGGGAACCGCACCAGGAGGTCCGCGACCTGCACGCGGCGAGCGCCGGCCTCAACCTCGGCATGGACTACCTGCCGGGCGCCCGCGACTTCACGCCGGATGTTGCACAAGCGTTTGCTGTCGATTCTCTGGAGGCCGGCCGCGTCGTCTGGCTCGACGCGCTCACCGTCAACGTCGACCGCACCGTGCACAGCTCGAACCTGATGGTCTGGCCCACCCTCGGCACGGTCCCGCCTCGCCTGTGGCTCATCGACCACGGCGCGGCCCTCGTCTTCCACCACCGCTGGGACGCCTCGGAACCTGAGAAGGCGTACGACTTCCGCCACCACGCCCTCGGCACGTACGCCCCCGACGTCCGCGCCGCCGACGCCGAACTCGCCCCGAAAGTCACGGAAGAGCTGCTGCGGGCGATCGTCGCCGAGGTCCCCGACGCGTGGCTCACCGAGGACTTCGCGACGCCCGCCGAGGCCCGCGACGCGTACGTCGCCTACCTGCACGCCCGCGTACGGGCCTCCGCGCGGTGGCTGCCCACCGACTTCCCGACCCGGGAGGAACTCGCCGCCGAGAACGCCCTGCGCGCCGCGGCGAACCAGAAGGGACGCCCCACGTGGCTCAAGCAGGTCCCCGACCTGCACGGCAAGCCCGCGGCCGAACAGGATTGGTCGGTGCACCTCGGATGAGTGGCCGTGTCGAGATCGAGTACTGCACCCAGTGCCGCTGGCTGCCGCGCGCGGCCTGGCTCGCGCAGGAGCTGCTCACCACGTTCGAGGGGGAGTTGACGGAACTCGCCCTGAAGCCGGGCACGGGCGGGGTGTTCGTCGTGCGGGCCAACGGCGAGGTCGTGTGGGACCGGCGCGTGAACGGGTTCCCGGAGCCGACGGCGGTGAAGAAGGCCGTACGCGACCGAGTGGCCCCGGGCAAGACCCTGGGCCACTCGGAACGGTCAACGCCCTTGTGAGGCTCAGCCCTTGAGCTGCTCGTAGGCGGGCAGCGTCAGGAAGTCCGCGTAGTCGTCGTCGAGGGCGACCTGGAGCAGGAGGTCGTGCGCCTGCTGCCAGTGACCGGAGTTGAAGGCGTCCTCGCCCAACTCGGCCTTGATGGCGGAGAGTTCGTCGGCGGCGATCGTCCGGACCAGCTCCGGGGTCGCCTTCTGGCCGTTCTCGAACTGGACCCCCGCGTCGATCCACTGCCAGATCTGCGAGCGGGAGATCTCGGCGGTCGCCGCGTCCTCCATCAGGTTGAAGATGGCGACCGCGCCGAGCCCGCGCAGCCACGCCTCGATGTAACGCACGCCCACCTGAACGGCGTTGACGAGTCCGTCGTACGTCGGCTTCGCGTCGAGCGAGTCGATCGCGATCAGGTCGGCGGCCTCGACGTGGACGTCCTCGCGGAGCCGGTCCTTCTGGTTCGGCTTCTCGCCGAGGACCCGGTCGAAGGACTCCAGCGCGATCGGGACCAGGTCGGGGTGCGCGACCCAGGAGCCGTCGAAACCGTCGTTCGCCTCGCGGTCCTTGTCGGCGCGGACCTTCTCGAACGCGACCTTGTTGACCTCCGCGTCCCGCCGGGACGGGATGAACGCCGCCATGCCGCCGATCGCGTGCGCGCCGCGCTTGTGGCAGGTGCGGACGAGGAGTTCGGTGTACGCGCGCATGAACGGGGCCGTCATCGTGACCAGGTTGCGGTCCGGGAGGATGAACCGGTCCCCGCCGTCACGGAAGTTCTTCACGATGGAGAACAGGTAGTCCCAGCGGCCCGCGTTCAACCCCGAGGCGTGGTCGCGGAGTTCGTAGAGGATCTCCTCCATCTCGTAGGCCGCCGTGATGGTTTCGATCAGGACGGTCGCGCGGATCGTGCCCTGCGGGATGCCGACGTAGTCCTGCGCGAAGACGAACACCTCGTTCCACAGGCGGGCTTCGAGGTGCGACTCCGTCTTCGGGAGGTAGAAGTACGGGCCCTTGCCGAGGTCGATCAGGCGCTGCGCGTTGTGGAAGAAGTACAGGCCGAAGTCGACGAAGGCGCCCGGCACTTGGTCGCCGTTCGCGTCGACGAGGTGGCGCTCGTTCAGGTGCCAGCCGCGCGGGCGCATGACGACCGTGGCGAGTTCGTCGTCCGGGCGCAGGGCGTACGACTTGCCGGTGCGCTCGTCCGTGAAGTCGATGTTCCGCCGGTAGGCGTCGGACAGGTTCAGCTGGCCGAGGACCACGTTCTCCCAGGTCGGCGCCGAGGCGTCCTCGAAGTCCGCGAGCCAGATCTTCGCGCCGGAGTTGAGGGCGTTGATCGTCATCTTGCGGTCGGTGGGGCCGGTGATCTCGACGCGGCGGTCGTTCAGGGCGGCGGGGGAGGGGGCGACCCGCCACGACTCGTCCGCGCGGATCGCGGCCGTCTCCGGGAGGAAGTCCAGCGTCGAGGTGCGGGCGATCTCGGCGCGGCGCTCCGCGCGCCGGGCGAGGAGTTCTGCGCGGCGCGGGGTGAAGCGCCGGTGCAGCTCCGCCACGAAAGCGAGCGCCGCGTCCGTCAGGACCTCCTCCTGCCGGGGCAGGGGTTCGACGTCGACGAGGGTCAGCGGGGACGGCGCCGGTGCGGACATGAGCGGTCACTTCCTTCGCGGGGTGCGCTTCGGGGGCGAGATTCTGCTGAGTGGATACTAGTTTCCTCATCGTGGAACTTCAATGCTCTGCCGGGGCGGGGGACACGCAGGGTGCCGCGGCTCACTCCAGCCGCCCCAGATCCGCCTCGACGTCGATGTCGTACGCCTCTGCGACGTCCCCGCACTCCACGAGCCGCACCCGATGCCCCCTCAGGTACGCCCGGGCCCCCTGATCCCCCGTGGCGGCCTCCGCGACCCCCGCCCAGTGCGCCGACCCGAACAGCACGGGATGCCCGCGTACCCCGTCGTAGGTGGCCGACACCAGCGACCCCTCGTCCTCGTACGCCTCCACCACCCGCCGCACCGCCTCCGGGCCGATCCCCGGCTGGTCCACCAGCGACACGAGCACCGCACGCGCGCGCGTGCGG
>NZ_LIRL01000341.1 GCF_001419795.1 Streptomyces niveiscabiei | reverse complement strand
GATGGCCGCGCGGGCCGCGCGCGAGCTGCGGGACGGACAGTACGTCAATCTGGGGATCGGGCTGCCGACGCTCATCCCGAACTACCTGCCCTCCGGCGTCGAGGTGATCCTGGAGTCGGAGAACGGCATCCTCGGGACCGGGCCCTACCCCACCGAGGACGCCGTCGACCCGGACCTCATCAACGCCGGCAAGGAGACCGTCACCGTTCTGCCGGGGGCCTCCTTCTTCGACTCCGCGCTGTCCTTCGGGATGATCCGGGGCGGGCACATCGACGTCGCCGTGCTGGGGGCGATGCAGGTCTCCGCCGGCGGGGATCTCGCCAACTGGGCCATTCCCGGGAAGCTCATCACCGGGATCGGCGGGGCGATGGACCTCGTGCACGGGGCGCGGACCGTCATCGTCGTCATGACGCACACGGCCAAGGACGGCTCGCCGAAGATTCTCGAGCAGTGCGCCCTGCCGCTGACCGGCAAGGGGTGCGTGAACCGGGTCATCACCGACCTGGGGGTCCTCGACGTCACCGGGGACGGGCTCGTGCTCGTCGAGACCGCTCCCGGAGTGACGGCCGAGGAGATCGTGGCCAAGACCGAGGCCAAGGTGATCGTGACGGAGGGTCTGGGATGAAGGACGTCTACATCGTCGACGCGGTCCGCACGCCCTTCGGGCGGTACAACGGAGGGCTGGCGAGTGTGCGGCCCGATGATCTCGGGGCGCATGTGATCCGGGAACTGCTCGGGCGTACGCCTGAGTTGGACCCCGGGCTCGTGGAGGACGTGTACTTCGGGAACGCGAACGGGGCGGGCGAGGAGAACCGGAACGTCGGGCGGATGGCCGCGCTGCTCGCCGGGTTGCCGGTGAGTGTGCCCGGGGTGACCGTCAACCGGCTCTGCGCGTCCGGGTTGGAGGCGGTGGTTCAGGGGGCGCGGGCCATCGCCGTCGGGGACGCGTCTGTCGTTGTCGCCGGTGGGGTGGAGTCGATGACCCGGGCGCCGTATGTGCTGCCCAAGAGCGATCGGCCGTTCCCTGCGGGGAATGCGGAGTTGTACTCGACCACGCTGGGGTGGCGGATGGTCAATCCCCGGATGGCGCCCGAGTGGACCATTCCGCTGGGGGAATCGGCCGAGTTGATCGCCGACAAGCACAAGATCACGCGTGAGCAGCAGGACGAGTTCGCGTTGGGGTCGCATCAGAAGGCTTCTGCCGCTCGGGAACAAGGGCTGTTCGACGTCGAGTTGGCCGGTGTTTCCGTTCCTCAGCGGAAGGGGGACGCGGTGGTTTTCGGGGCGGACGAATGTGTGCGGGGGGATGCTTCGCTGGGGGCCATGGCCAAGTTGAAGCCGTCGTTCCGGGCGGAAGGGGGGACGGTCACCGCCGGGAACGCTTCGCCGTTGAACGACGGGGCGGCTGCGGTGTTGCTCGTCGACGAGGAGGGGCTTCGCCGGACCGGGCGTGAGCCGCTTGCCCGGGTTTCGGCTGTGGGGGTTGCCGGAATCGCGCCTCAGTACTTCGGGTTGGCTCCTGTCGAGGCTGTCCATCGGGCGTTGGGCAAGGCGGGGAAGGGGTTCGGGGATCTGGATGTGCTGGAGCTGAACGAGGCGTTTGCCGCGCAGGTGTTGGGGTGTGTGGCCGAGTGGCCCGAGTTTGATCCGGCGGTGCTCAATCCGCAGGGCGGGGCTATTGCCATCGGGCATCCGTTGGGAGCGTCCGGGGCTCGGTTGGCGGGGACGGTTGCGCATCAACTGGCGCGGAAGGGGAGGGGGGTTGGTGTTGCCACATTGTGCATCGGTGTTGGGCAGGGGCTCGCGGTTGTGCTTGAGCGGTAGGTCCTGCCTGGTTCTGTTCGATGGCTGGTGCGGGTTCGTTGTGGCTGATCGCGCAGTTCCCCGCGCCCCTAAAAAACAGACAGTGACCGTCGCTTTTAGGGGCGCGGGGAACTGCGCGAGCAACCACCCACCACCCGCAGTCGCCGAACTACAGAACGCACCCCCACCTGCGCAAACCGTCAAAATGCGCGGCACCGCGTGCCGGTCGAAAAGACACCCCGTGCCTACTTTCTCGTGTTCGAGAAGTTTTGCCCTTCAACCCTTTGATCGATCATCGATCAGGGGGTTAGAGTCCCCGTTGGACCTCCACCGAGGTCCGAAGCCCTGTCCTGCCAAAGACCAAGGGCACCCCCCTTCGACTGAGGAAGGCGGCGACATGACCGACCCCAACGCCATCCAGCCGAGCGCACTCGACCAGCTCCCCGACCGTGACCCGGAGGAGACTGCGGAGTGGCAGGCGTCCTTGGACGCCGTCGCGAAGGCGGCCGGCCCACACCGGGCCGCTTACTTGATGCGGCGCACGCTGGAGAGGGCCGAGGGCACCGGCATCGCGCTGCCCCAGCTGCTCGAAACGGACTACGTCAACACGATCCCGACGGCGGCCGAACCGTCCGTACCCGGTGACGAGGCGCTGGAGCGCCGTATCACCGCGTGGAACCGCTGGAACGCGGCGGCCATGGTGACGCGGGGTTCGAAGTACGGCGTCGGCGGCCACATCGCGACGTTCGCGTCGGCCGCGTGGCTGTACGAGACCGGCTTCAACCACTTCTTCAAGGGGAAGGAGGCCGACGGCTCGGGCGACCAGCTGTTCATCCAGGGCCACGCCTCCCCCGGCATCTACGCCCGCGCGTTCCTGGACGGCCGCCTGACCGAGGCGCACCTGGACAACTTCCGCCAGGAGTCGGGCGGCAACGGCCTGCCCTCGTACCCGCACCCGCGCCGCCTGCCGTGGCTGTGGGAGTTCCCGACGGTCAGCATGGGCCTCGGCCCGATCTCGGCGATCTACCAGGCCCGCTTCAACCACTACCTGACGGCGCGCGGCATCAAGGACGTCTCGGCCTCGCACGTGTGGGCGTTCCTCGGCGACGGCGAGATGGACGAGCCGGAGTCGACGGCGGCACTGACGCTGGCGTCCCGTGAGGGCCTCGACAACCTCACGTTCGTCATCAACTGCAACCTCCAGCGGCTCGACGGCCCGGTCCGCGCGAACTTCAAGATCGTGCAGGAGCTGGAGGCCCGGTTCCGGGGCGCCGGCTGGAACGTCGTGAAGTCCCTGTGGGGCACGGCGTGGGACGAGCTGTTCGCGCTGGACACGACGGGCGCGCTGGTCCGGCGGCTGCGGGAGGTGCCGGACGCGCAGGTGCAGACGTACCAGACGCGTGACGCGGCCTACATCCGTCAGGACTTCTTCGGCAAGGACCCGGCGCTCGTCGAGATGGCGAAGCTGCTGAGCGACGACAAGATCCTCGACTGCTTCCACCTCTCGCGCGGCGGGCACGAGGCGCGCAAGGTGTACGCGGCGTACAAGGCGGCGGTCTCGCACAAGGGCGCGCCGACGGTGATCCTCGCGCAGACCGTCAAGGGTCACACCCTCGGCAGCGGTTTCGCGTCGAAGAACGCCAACCACCAGATGAAGAAACTGTCGGTGGACGAGTTCAAGACGATGCGGGATCTGCTCGAACTCCCCATCCCGGACAGCGCGTTCGTCGACGGGAAGGTGCCCTACGGCCACCCCGGCGCCGACTCCCCCGAGGTCCGCTACCTCCAGGAGCGCCGCGCGGCCCTCGGTGGTCCGGCGCCGGCGCGTCGTACGCACGCGATCGCGCCGCTGCCGTCCGCCTCGGAGAAGGCGTTCGCGTCCTTCGACAAGGGCTCCGGCACGCAGAACGTGGCGACGACCATGGCGTTCGTCCGGCTCGTCAAGGACCTCGTCCGTGACAAGGAGACCGGCAAGCGCTGGGTGCCGATCGTGCCCGACGAGGCGCGGACCTTCGGTATGGAGTCGCTGTTCCCGTCGCTGGGGATCTACTCCCCCAAGGGCCAGACGTACGAGCCCGTCGACCGCGACCAGCTCATGTACTACAAGGAAGCGACCAACGGGCAGATCCTCAACGAGGGGATCACCGAGGCCGGTTCGATGGCCGACTTCATCGCCGCGGCGACGTCGTACGCGACGCACGGCGAGGCGATGATCCCGTTCTACATCTTCTACTCGATGTTCGGCTGGCAGCGGACCGCCGACCAGATGTGGCAGCTCGGCGACCAGCTCGGCCGCGGCTTCCTCATCGGCGCGACCGCGGGCCGTACGACCCTGACGGGCGAGGGCCTCCAGCACGCGGACGGCCACTCGCCGGTGATCGCCGCGACGAACCCGGCGTCCCTGACGTACGACCCCGCGTTCGCGTACGAGATCGCCGTGATCGTCAAAGACGGTCTGCGGCGGATGTACGGCGAGGCCGCGCCCGGTGAGGACCCGAACGTCTTCTACTACCTCACCGTCTACAACGAGCCCCTCCCCCAGCCCGCGAAGCCGGCCGGGCTCGGCATCGACGAGGCGATCGTCAAGGGGCTGTACCGGTTCAACACGGCGGAGTCGGCGGGCCTTTCGCCGGCCGCCAACGCCGCGCGCATCCAGCTCATCGGCTCCGGTACGGCGATCCACTGGACGCTGGAGGCGCAGAAGCTGCTCGCCGAGGAGTGGGGGGTCGCGGCCGACGTCTGGTCCGCGACGTCCTGGACCGAGCTGCGGCGCGACGCGCTGGAGGCGGATGCCGCGCTGCTGCGCGGTGAGGACCGGGTGCCTTACGTCCGTCAGGCGCTCCAGGGTGCGGAGGGGCCGGTCCTCGCCGTCTCCGACTACATGCGGCAGGTGCCGGACCAGATCGCGCAGTGGGTCGAGCAGGACTACTCGTCGCTGGGCGCGGACGGGTTCGGGCTGTCCGACACGCGTGAGGCCGCTCGCCGGCACTTCGGGGTCGACGCGCAGTCGATCGTCGTCGCGGCTCTCGCCCAGCTCGCGCGTCGCGGTGAGATCAAGGCGACTGCGGTCAAGGAGGCGCGGGAGCGCTACGGCCTGTAGGTCCTGAACCGATCGGCCCCCGGCGGGAGTTGTCCCCGCCGGGGGCCGTTCCGTCTTACCCGACGCCCTCGCACAGCGCCGTGTCCGTCAGCTTCTGGAGCAGCGCCTCCGCCCTCAACAGCGGTTCGTCCTGCGGGACTTTGCCGGACGCGGTGATGACGACGGCGCGCCGGCCGTCCTCCGTCACGCCGTTCCGGACGAAGTCCCCGTCGCCGTCCCCTCCGTGTCCCCAGCGGTATCCCCCGCACGTCAGCGGCTGGCGCATCAGCCCGAGGCCGTAGTGCAGTCCGGGGAACGGGACTTGGAAGTCCGCGCCGACCGGCACGGCGTGCTTCATCTCCGCGAGCTGCTCGGGCGGGAGCAGGCGGCCCCTGAGCAGCGCCGTGAAGAAACGGTCCAAGTCCCGTTTGGTGGTGACCAGTTCGCCCGCCGCGTCCGCCCAGGACATGTTCCGCTCCGTCGTGTCGGTCCAGCCGTTCTCGCCGGGGAAGCGGTGGTAGTTGTGGGCGTGGGGTTCGGGGAGCGTGGGGTCGTCGCCGGGGGCGTACGTCCCCGTGAGCCCCAGCGGGCGGACGATCCTGTCGCGCACCTCCGCCCGCCAACTCCGGCCGGTGACCCGCTCGATGACCATCCCGGCGAGCACATAGTTCGGGTTGGAGTAGTTCCACTTCGGCGCGGGGTCCTGCGGATCGGCCGGCGGGAAGTCCGGCGCGCTGCGCATCGCGCCGGCGACGGTCCGCTCCGGCGCGAGGTGGTCGTACCTGTGCTCCTCGAACGCCTTCGCGTTGTAGCCGATGTCGTCCGTGTAGTCGTAGTTGTGGATACCGCTGGTGTGCTGGAGCAGATGCCTCAGGGTGACCCGGCGGCCGTCGTTCCCGTTCCCCGCGACGACTCCCGGCAGCCACTTCTCCACCGTGTCGTCCAGCGACAGCCGCCCCTCCGCGGCGAGTTGAAGCACGACGGTGGCGACGAAGGGTTTGGTGGCACTGTCGGCCCGGAAACTGGCCCCGTACGGAACCGGCTTCCCGGTACCGAGCTCCGCCGTCCCCGCACGGGCCCGAATCCTCTTGCTCCCGTCCCGCACCTCGACGGACACCCCCACGAACCCGGCATCCACCAACGCCCGCTCGGCCTCCACCGCCAACTCCCGCTGGCTCAACTTGCCTCTCTGCTGGGCTGCTTGAGCGGGGGTGATGGCGGCGGCGCCTCCGCAGAGCGCTGCCGCGAGCAGGACACCGATGACCTTGACCGACTGTTGCCTCATACCAACTACCTTGGCGTTCACGGTAGTTGCCCGGCCATCGTGCCAACCCCCGTCCTGCGGTGGGGAGAACCCCACTGGCCGGCCCTCTGTGCGGAGTGAAGGCGGCTTGCTCCGTCACGCGTGGAGACAGGCCGTGGTTCGGTAGGCTTTTCGGTGACCGACTGCGCGTAGTGAGTATCACGCGCCGGGTATCCGCTGGGAGGTATTTTCTCCTTGACCCACGACGCACGCGCCCACAATGATCCGGACAGGTACGAGGCCGACGGCCCCGGAAGATTCCTCGGCACGGGACCATGGCCGACCCGCGCACCGCGGCTTGTCATTCTGACGGCAGCGACTTCCGAATACACGGCGGTCAGGGAATTTCTGACGCCTGTGCATGCGACGCGTTCGTCCTCCGGGGCTCCCTATTCAGTCGGGAACCTCGCCACAACCAGCACTGTCTGGGAAGCCTGGGTCACCTGTATCGGACAGGGAAACATCGCGGCGGCACTCCAGGCGAGTCAGGCCGTGCAGGAATTGAGGCCCGCGCTCATCGCGTTCGTCGGCACGGCGGGAAGCCTCAAGGCAGACGTCGGTCTCGGTGACGTCGTGTTCGCCACGAAGGTCTACGGTTACGAATCCGCGAGACAGACCGACGAGGGCCTGATGGGACGTCCCTCCATCGAGGTGGCCGACCGGACCCTGGTCCAGCTCGCCTTTCGGGTGGCTGCGGAAGGGGTCTGGCACGAGAAGATCACCCGTGCTGAGCACCGACCGGCACCAGTGGCTCATGTAGCCCCCATCGCGGCGGGTGACAAGCTCCATACAGGGAACCGCTCCGCGCTGCACGCCTACCTGAAAGCGTCTTTCGACGACGCGCATGCCGTGGAGATGGAGGGGCTTGGTTTCCTCACCGGCGCCCGGTTCTGGCCCACGGAGACGCATGCGGTTCTGGTACGGGGTATCTCAGACCGGCTCTTCGACAAAGAGCCCGGCCAGGACGCCATGCTTCAGCCGGCCGCGTGCCGTAACGCCATGGCTTTTCTGGCGGAGTTGCTGGACGGATATCCGCAACTCCCGGATGCTCCTCGCACATCGATCCGACGGCGATTCCCCAATCCCCCGACCTTCATCCCGCTCCCCTCGGAGAGCGGTGGCACGTTCATCAGACGCGACGAAATCCCTTCGCTCGCCCTGGTCGGGGAAATCATCGACGGACGCTACCGGCTCGTCAGGGAGATCGGACGCGGTGCGCTCAACGTGGTCTGGGAAGCGGAGGAGTTCGCTTTCGGCAACCCGCTCGGCCGAGTCGCTCTGAAACTTCAACCTCCGCAAGGAGACAAACGCTACGTGTACTTCTCACGCGAAGCGATGGTGATGGCGGGGCTCGACTCACCGAATCTCCTGCCCTACCGCAGCGCCGGAACACAGGAAGGCGGTGCGCTCAACGGCTGGAGCTATATCTGTACGGCTCTCGCGGAATTGTCGCTGCGGGATGCCATCAGCGAACAGCCGCTCTGGGGTAGCGATCTTCTGGAAATGCTGCGGGACGTCGCCGCCGGCCTGTGCCACCTGCACACCCTGCGGCTCGTCCACGGCGATGTGAAACCCGCCAACATACTCAAGCTGGGGTCGCGATGGGTGATCGGCGACTTCGGACTCACGCAGAGAACCGGCGCGAGCGAACCCGAGGGAACTGTCGGCTATATGGCACCCGAGCGGTTCAACGGCCAGGTCAGGACCAAGAATGACGTGTACTCCTTCGCGGTCACCGCAGCCGTTGCCGTGTCCGGTGACCAGCGCAACGAGAACAGCACCGTAGAGGACACCCAGCTGAGGATGATGCACATTCTCGCGGGAGATATTCCCAAGCCACCGTTCTTTCCTTCAGGTCGACTCCCTCCCCCTGTCTACGAGATCATCTGTCAGGCGTTCAGCGAAAACCCCGCCGAGCGGCCCGCAATGGAAGAGATCCTCGCTCTGCTCCACGCCGGTGACCCCACGAATGCGGTAAGCGCACCTCGCTCCCAGGCGCGTCACGCCCGAGGGCAGTGGCGGTTCCGGGGGCTGTAGAGGAAGCGCAGGGCGAGGTTCATCGCCTCCGTCCTCGGAGCGGTCACTGTCAGGACGTGATCAGCTCCCCGGTCGGCACCCGTTCCGTCGCGTTCACCCCCTTCTCCGCATCCGGCGCCACCTCGGCGGCCGTCAGGACGTAGCCGGTCTCGTCGTCGGACGTGGAGCGGGCGAAGACGACGCCGAAGACGCGGCCCTCGGTGGTGAGGAGGGGGCCTCCGGAGTTGCCGGGGCGGACGGTGGAGCGGATGGAGTAGATCTCGCGGGTGACCGTGGCGTCGTTGTAGATGTTGCGGCCGGTCGCCTTGACGCGGTTGGCGACGGTCGCGGCCTGGAGGTTGAGGTCGCCGTCCTGGGGGTAGCCCGCAACGACGGCCTGGTCGCCCCGGGACGCTTCGTCGTCGAAGCGGAGGATGGGGGCGCGCAGGCCGGGGACGTACAGGACGGCCACGTCCTTGTCGGGGTCGAACAGGACCACGCGGGCGTCGTAGGAGCGGCCCACGCCGCCGATGCGGACGGTGGGGCGGTCGATGCCGGCGACGACGTGGGCGTTGGTCATGACGCGCTCGCGGGCGTAGACGAACCCGCTCCCCTCGCGGCCCTGGTCGCCGGACGCGCCCTCGATCTTCACGGTGCTGAGCTTGGCGGCGTTGGTGGCGCTGGCGGTGACGCTGTCGCCCGTGGGCTTCGCGACCTCGGCCGTGGACTCGTTCTCGAAGGGGTTGAAGACCTGGGGGAACCCGGCCTGGGTGAGGGCGGAGGTCGCGTCGGAGAACCACGCGGGGGTCGTCTCGGGCATGGCGTCCTGGACCGTGCCGAGGAGCTTGGAGTCGCGTATCGCGGAGGTGACCAGCGTCGAGGAGGACGCGCCGAGGACGCTCGCCGCGACCCAGGCGACGATGAGGACGGCGACCGCGTTGGCAGCGGCGCCCCCTATGCCGTCGGCGACGCGCAGGGGCCCCCGGTCGAGTTCGCGGCGCAGTCGCAGGGCGAGCCGCCCGGCGAGGCTGTGCGCGACGACGGCCGGCAGCAGGACCGTACACACCGCGGTGATCGTCGCCGCTGTCGTACCCGGTGTGACCAGCTTCATCACCCACGGCAGGACCCAGACGCCGATGACCGCGCCGCCGACGAAACCGGCGAGCGAGACGCAGCCGGCCACGAGGCCGCGGCGGTAGCCGGAGCCGGCGTACGCGAGTACGACCAGCACCAGCAGGATGTCGAGCAGGTCCACGGAGCCGCCTTTCTCTCGAACCCATGAATACGTGGGGGAAGGGCCCTTTTGATCAGCCGCACCCGCACGGGTGATCGAAACCGGCCACGCGTGCGTGTACCTCGGAAAACGGTCGGACCGGGACGTTGGTTCCACCGAGTGGCACACCGCACATCGCGCCCTCAGTGCGACGAACCGACAGTAGGACCATGCGCAACGGACGCCGACTCAAACCCGCAGCTTGCCTCCCCGGCCTCGCCGCGGTCGCCGCCCTCGCCCTGTGCGCATCCGGCGTCGACCGGGGCGCCCCCGCCACCCACGCCCGCCCGCTCGTCCACCCCGGCCTCCACAC
>NZ_LIRL01000340.1 GCF_001419795.1 Streptomyces niveiscabiei | reverse complement strand
GTACGGGGGGGCGGGACCGGCGGAGTCGGTGTGAGCGGCGCGGGGACGGCATGGCGGGTCGTCCTGCGGGCCAGCCGGCTGCGGACGTCCTGCTCGGCGAGCACCTGGCAGCGGCTCAGGAGGGTCGCCGCGAGCGGGTTGCCCCGCAGGGCCCGCAGGGCGGCGAGGTCGTCCGGCTCGGGCCGGTACCCGGTGCCCAGCACCTCCTCCAGCAACGTCAGGTACCCGGCCGCCGTACCGGGCAGCGCCGCCCGGTACCGGACGAGGTCGGCCACCAGGAACGTCCGCAACCGAGCGGCCTCGCGCAGCGCCTCGTCGAGAGACGTCGCCAGCCGATGACAGTCCTGGATGTCCTCTGCCGAGGCGGGACCGGGATGAAGGGCGAGGGCGAGAGCGCGACGGAGCACACGCAGCTCCTCCGCACCGAACGCCATGCCGCCGCGGGATCCGTATGGCGTGGGCATGCGGCAACGATACGCGCTAATCAGACAAATTCGACATATCTGTCAGGCGTGGCGCGAAACCTTTCGCCCACAGGAACCTCACGGGCACGCGCGCGTGGAGAACGGCGGGGAGGGGGGAGGGGACACGGGACGGACGGACCGGGACCCGCGAGCCCGCCCACCGGAACGCTCCCCCCGCGCGTACGGATCACATCCGCGAGACGTTCCGTTCGTACACCAGTCGCAGCCCGATCAGCGTCAGCCACGGCTCGTGCTCGTCGATCACCGACGCCTCGCCGAGGACCATCGGCGCCAGGCCGCCCGTCGCGATGACCGTGACGTCCTCGGGATCGGCGGCGAGTTCGCGGGTCATGCGCTGGACGACCCCGTCGACCTGCCCGGCGAACCCGTAGACGATCCCGGACTGCATGGCCTCGACGGTGTTCTTGCCGATAACACTGCGCGGGCGCGCGACCTCGATCTTGCGCAGCTGGGCCCCTTTGACGCCGAGCGCCTCGACGGAGATCTCGATGCCGGGGGCGATGACGCCGCCGACGTACTCCCCGCGCGCGGACACCGCGTCGAAGGTGGTCGCCGTCCCGAAGTCGACGACGACGGCGGGCCCCCCGTACAGCTCGACGGCGGCGACGGCGTTGATGATGCGGTCGGCGCCGACCTCCTTGGGGTTGTCGGTGAGGATCGGCACACCGGTCTTGACGCCGGGTTCGACGAGGACGGCGGGGACGTCGCCGTAGTACCTGCGGGTGACCTCACGGAGTTCGTGCAGCACCGAGGGGACGGTCGCGCAGATGGCGATCCCGTCGATGCCGTCGCCGAGCTCGTCCCCGAGGAGGGGGTGCATGCCCATCAGCCCTTGGAGGAGGACGGCGAGTTCGTCGGCCGTCCGGCGCGCGTCCGTGGAGATCCGCCAGTGCTCGACGATCTCCTCCCCGTCGAACAGGCCGAGGGTGGTGTGCGTGTTGCCGACGTCGATCGTCAGAAGCATCGCTTCACTCCGCCTCACGCAGATCGAGGCCGATGTCGAGGATCGGCGAGGAGTGGGTGAGCGCGCCGACGGCGAGGAAGTCGACGCCGGTGTCGGCGTACGCGCGCGCGTTGTCGAGCGTGAGCCGCCCGGACGCCTCCAGCAGCGCGCGCCCGCCGACGATCCCGACGGCCTCCGCGCACTCACCGGGCGTGAAGTTGTCGAGCAGGATGAGGTCGGCGCCCGCGTCGACGACCTCACGGAGCTGGTGGAGGGTGTCGACCTCGACCTCGACGGGGACGTCGGGGAATGCCTCGCGGACGGCCTTGAAGGCCTGCGAGACGCCCCCGGCGGCCACGACGTGGTTGTCCTTCACCAGCGCGGCGTCGGAGAGCGACATGCGGTGGTTGACGCCCCCGCCGCAGCGCACGGCGAACTTCTCCAGGGACCGCAGCCCCGGCGTCGTCTTGCGGGTGTCCCGTACGCGCGCGTTCGTGCCCTCCAGCGCGTCGGCCCACGCGCGCGTGGCGGTCGCGATCCCGGACAGCCGGCACAGCAGGTTGAGGGCGCTGCGCTCGGCGGTGAGCAGGTCGCGCGTGCGCGAGGTGATCGACAGCAGCGTCTGCCCGGCCTCGACCCGGTCGCCGTCCTCGACGTGCCGCTCGACCTCGAACTCGTCCGTGCAGACGATGGAGACGACGGCCTCGGCGACCCTCAGGCCCGCGACGACGCCCGCCTCGCGCGCGACGAAGTCGGCGGTGGAGACGGCCTCCTCGGGGATGGTCGCGACGGTCGTCACGTCCACCCCGTGCGCGAGGTCCTCCTGGATCGCCACGTTCGCGACGTCCTCGACCTCGACGGGGTCGAGCCCCGCGTCGGTGAGCAGGTCGGCGAGCGCGGGGTCGAGCCCGCACTCCAGGTACTCAGCGTGTTCGGCGTATTCGGCGTCACCCTCGGCTCCGCACGCGCAGCCGTCGCCGCAGCCGCCGCTCTCGACGAGGGGAAGGTCGTTGCTCACTTCGGTCACTGCTCCTGGGGACGCTGGGTCGGGGGACGCTGGGTCGGGGGGAAGTCGGCGGTCTCCGTGGGGCGCACGGCGAGCGAGCGGTCCGGGTTCAGCCGTACGACGATGTGACGGCGCCAGGCGTCGTCGTCGCGGTCGGCGTGGTCCTCGCGCCAGTGGCAGCCGCGGGTCTCCTCGCGCAGGCGCGCGGCGGCGACCAGGACGCGGGCGACGCACAGGAGGTTGGTGGCCTCCCAGGTGTCGACGCCGGGCTCGGCGGTCTTGCCGTTCTCGTCGAGGGCGCCGCGCGCGTGCGCGTGGAGGGCGTCGAGCCGGTCGGCGGCCTGCTGGAGGGAGGCCGCGGAGCGCAGGACGCCCGCGCCGTCGCTCATGATCCGCTGGATGGTGAACCGCTCCTCGGGGGCGAGGAGGGGGTGCTCGGGGGTCTGCGGGGTGTCGACCGGCGCGGGCACGCGCGCGGGGAGGCCGGTCCCGGCGATGCCCTCGGCGATGTCGGCGGCGATCCGCTCGGCGTAGACCAGCCCTTCCAGGAGCGAGTTGGAGGCGAGCCGGTTGGCGCCGTGGACGCCCGTGCAGGCGACCTCGCCGCACGCGTACAGGCCCGGTACGGTCGTCCGGCCCCGGGCGTCCGTCCGCACGCCCCCGGAGGCGTAGTGGGCGGCCGGGGCGACCGGGATGGGCTCCTGGACGGGGTCGATGCCGTGCGCGCGGCAGGCGGCCAGGATCGTCGGGAACCGGTGTTCCCACATGTCCGCGCCGAAGTGCCGGGCGTCGAGGTACATGTGCTCGGCGCCGAGCTCCTGCATGCGCCGCATGATGCCCTTGGCGACGATGTCCCGGGGCGCCAGCTCGCCCAGTTCGTGCTGGCCCACCATGAAGCGCACGCCGTCCGCGTCGACCAGGTGGGCGCCCTCGCCGCGCACCGCCTCGGAGACGAGCGGCTGCTGTCCCTCCGCGTCGGCGCCGAGGAACAGCACGGTCGGGTGGAACTGGACGAACTCCAGGTCGCTGACCTCCGCGCCCGCGCGCAGGGCGAGCGCGACACCGTCGCCGGTCGACACGGACGGGTTGGTCGTCGCGGCGAACACCTGGCCCATGCCGCCGGTCGCGAGGACCACCGCGGGCGCGTGGACGGCGCCCACGCCGTCGTGCTGGCCCTCGCCCATCACGTGCAGGGTCACGCCCGCCGTACGGCCGTCGGCGTCGGTCAGGAGGTCCAGGACGAGCGCGTTCTCGACCGTGCGGACGCCCCGCGCGCGGACGGCCTCGACGAGTGCGCGGGAGATCTCCGCGCCGGTCGCGTCCCCGCCCGCGTGCGCGATGCGCCGCCGGTGGTGGCCGCCCTCGCGCGTGAGCTCCAGGTCGCCCTCGGCGGACTCGTCGAAGTGCGCGCCGGTCGCGATGAGCCGCCGTACGGCGTCGGGGCCCTCGGTGACGAGGATGCGTACGGCGTTCTCGTCGCACAGGCCCGCGCCCGCGACGAGGGTGTCGTCGAGGTGCTGCTCGGGGGTGTCGCCCTCGCCCAGGGCCGCCGCTATGCCGCCCTGCGCCCAGCGCGTGGAGCCGTCGTCGAGGCGGGCCTTGGTGACGACGACCGTGTTCAGGCCGGCGGCCTCGCAGCGCAGGGCGGCGGTCAGGCCGGCGACGCCGGAGCCGACGACCACGACGTCGGCGGTGACGGCCCAGCCGGGCGCCGGGGCGTGCAGGCGCGGGCGGGCGCGCAGCGCGTCTGCGGCGGGCGGGCGTATGCCTGTGGTGCTCACGAGGCGGCTCCGAAGGTCAGCGGGAGGTTGTCGATCAGCCGGGTCGTCCCCACCCGGGCGGCGACGGCGAGGACGGCCTCGCCGGTGAAGTCGTTCCCGATCTCCGTGAAGTCGGCGGGGTCGACGAGCGCGAGGTAGTCCAGCGCGAGCGGCGGGTCGAGGCGGGCTGCCTCGTCGAGCACCGTGCGCGCGGCGGCGCGGATGCCCGCGGCCCCTGCGGCGGCCTGGGCGACGGCATGCGTGTCGGCCGCCGCGCGGGACTCGCCGATCGCGCTCAGCGCCTGCGCGCGTGCCTGTGTGGCGGGCACTTCTCGCGCGCGGGCGCGCAGGGCCTCCTGCGCGGCGTGCCGGTCGCGGCCCGCGAACAGCGCGCGCGAGAGGGCGAGTCCGGTGCGGCGTTCCTGGGGCGAGAGGTAGCGGTTGCGGCTGGAGAGCGCGAGGCCGTCGTCCTCGCGGACCGTCGGGACGGCGACGATGTCCACGCCGAAGTTCAGGTCGCGCACCATGCGCCGGATCAGGGCGAGCTGCTGGGCGTCCTTCTGGCCGAACAGCGCCACGTCCGGGCGCGTGAGGTGCAGGAGCTTCGCGACGACCGTCAGCATGCCGTCGAAGTGCCCCGGGCGTACGGCGCCTTCGAGGCGCTCGCCCATGGGGCCCGCGCTGATGCGGACCTGGGGTTCGCCGCCCGGGTAGACCTCGTCGGCGGAGGGCGCGAACACGGCGTCCGCGCCGGCCTCCTCGGCGATCTTCAGGTCGGCGTCGAGGGTGCGCGGGTAGCGGTCGAGGTCCTCGCCCTTGCCGAACTGGAGGGGGTTGACGAAGACGGTGACGACGACCTCGCCGTCCGGTCCGGCGATCTCGCGCGCGGCGCGGACGAGGGTGGCGTGGCCGTCGTGGAGGGCGCCCATGGTCATGACGACGGCGCGCGTGCGGGCGGGGACATCTGCGCCGGCGCCGGAGCGACCGCCGCGCGCGCGGGCGTCCAGTTCCGCGGCGGTGCGCAACAGGGCGAGGCTCATCGGGCGTCTCCTTCGATGCCGGGCGTGCCGTTCGGGCCGGCGCCGCCTGCCAGCACCCCGAGCAGGTCCTGCGCGAGCTCCGGCTTGAGCAGGCCGTGCGCGAGCGCGCGGTCGGCGGTGGCGCGGGCCATCGCGAGGTAGCCGGCGACGGTCTGGGGCGCGTGCTTGCGCAGTTCCCCGACGTGCGCGGCGACCGTGCCCGCGTCCCCGCGCGCGACCGGCCCGGTGAGGGCGGCGTCGCCGGAGCGCAGCGCGTTGTCCAGGGCGGCGCCCAGGAGCGGGCCGAGCATGCGGTCGGGGGCCTCGACGCCCGCCTCGCGCAGCAGCTCCATGGACTGGGCGACCAGCGTGACGAGGTGGTTGGCGCCCAGCGCGAGGGCGGCGTGGTACAGCGGGCGGTTCTCCTCGGCGATCCACTCGGGCTCGCCGCCCATCTCGATGACGAGGGCCTCGGCGGCCAGGCGCAGTTCGTCGGGGGCGGTGACGCCGAAGGAGCAGCCGGCGAGGCGCTGGACGTCGACCGGCGTGCCGGTGAATGTCATCGCCGGGTGCAGGGCGAGCGGCAGGGCGCCCGCGCGCAGGGCGGGGTCGAGGACCCGCGTGCCGTAGCGGCCCGACGTGTGCGCGAGGAGCTGGCCGGGGCGGACCGCGCCGGTGTCGGCGAGGCCCTGCACGAGGGCGGGCAGCGCGTCGTCCGGGACGGTCAGCAGGACCAGGTCGGCGCGGCCCAGGACGTCCTCGGGGGTCGTCAGGGGCACGTCGGGCAGCAGGAGGGCCGCGCGCTTGCGGGAGGCGTCGGAGACGCCGGAGACGGCCACCGGGCGGTGTCCGACGAGTTGGAGGGACGCGGCGAGGGCGGGGCCCACCCGGCCGGCGCCGACGACGCCGACGGTGAGCCGCGCGGGGCGGTCCCTGGGGTCTGGCTGGTGCACTGTAGTCACGCGACGGCGGCCTTCCCGTTCCAGTCCGCATCTGGGTACCGGACGATTTCTCGTCATGTTAACGCGATCTGTTCCGGGGCGGCCGGTTGTCCACAGGCTGTGCATATTGCGGATGCCTCCGCCCGCCGCCGCACGGCATGATCCGGGCATGACCTCAACGCCCGGCCCGCAGGCCGACGAGTCCCCCGCCGAGCAGCTGCGCGAGCGGCGCATGACGGCCCAGCGCGAAGCCGTGCACATCCTGTCCCGCCCCCCGTACCGCGCCTCCCTGCGCGAGCGCATGGCGCATCTCGCGGAGGCGGCCGAGGGGTACGACCTCGACGAGCGCGCGGACGTGTACGGCAACGGTGTCGTCGCCGCCCTGGAGGAGCGGGTCGCGGGTCTGCTGGGCATGGAGGCCGCCGCGTTCTTCCCGACCGGCACGATGGCCCAGCAGGTCGCGCTGCGGTGCTGGGCGGGGCGTACCGGCGTGCGCGCGGTGGCCGTGCATCCGCTGTCCCACGTGGAGGTGCACGAGCGGGACGCGCTCAGCCAGGTCGCCGGGCTGCGGCCGGTGCACCTGACGGACGAGCCGCGGCTGCCGACGCCGCAGGAGGTGCGCGAGGCGGAGGAGCCGTTCGGGACGCTCGCGCTGGAGCTGCCGCTGCGGGACGCCGGGTTCGTGCTGCCGTCCTGGGAGGAGCTGACGGCGACGGTGGCCGCCGCGCGCGAGCGCGACGCGGTGGTGCACTTCGACGGCGCGCGCCTGTGGGAGTCGGTCACCCATTTCGGCCGTCCCCTGGAGGAGATCGCCGCTCTCGCGGACAGCGTGTACGTGTCGCTGTACAAGTCCCTCGACGGGCTGAGCGGCGCCGTCCTCGCGGGCCCGCGGACGCTGGTCGCGGAGGCCGCGGCATGGCGCCACCGCTACGGCGGCACGCTCTTCCACCAGTTCCCCGCCGCCCTCACCGCGCTGGCGGGCCTCGACCGCGAGCTGCCCCGGCTGCCGGAGTACGTCGCCCACGCGCGCGTGGTGGCCGACGCCCTGCGGGAGGGGTTCGCGCAGGCGGGCGTCCCGTGGTTCCGCGTGCACCCGCGGGTGCCGCACACCCACGAGTTCCAGCTCTGGCTGCCCTACGACCCGGACACCCTCTCGGAGGCGGCGGTGCGCCAGTCCGAGGAGACCGGCACGTTCCTGTTCGCGTCGCCCTGGGACGAGAAGGGGCCCGGGGTGTCGTACACGGAGGTCTCCGTGCGGGCGGCGGGCCTCGCGTGGGGCGTCGAGGACGTGAAGCGGGCGGTCGCGGAGTTCGTGGCGCGGCTGCCCGAGGGGGCCGCCGATTGACGGCCCTCGTCAATCGGCGGGGGCGTTGTCGGTGGCGGGGTGCACCATGGGCGCATGAGCGTGAGCATCGACTTCGCCGGGGTCCGGCCCGAGCAGGTGGCCTTCGTCCCGTCGCCGCTGGCCGAGCTCGGCATGGCGCTGCACGCGCTGTCGGAGCCGGGGCACCACCCGGGCATCCAGGGGTGGACGGGCAGCGTCCTCGCGGCGCTCGACCCGCATCTCGCCGACCGGATGTGCGAGGCGGACTTCCTGTGGCGGACGGTGTTCTCGGACCTGTTCCTCGCCTGCGCGGGCGTGCCGGGCGCGCTGCCCGGGGAGACCCTCGCGGAGGATCTGGCGCTGCTGGACAAGCTGCCGGACGACCAGTTCGTGGACGCGGCGCTGGAGTTCGCGTGCCCCGCGTGCGACTGCCCGGCGCCGGGCGTCCTCGCGGACCCCGTCCTGCGGGCCCGCGTCCTGGACCTCGCCGCCTCGCGCGGGCCCCGGCAGCTGGCGTTCGCGCGGCGGCTGCTCGACGACCCGCCCGGCGTGCGCGCGTGGCTGCGGCGCTTCCTGGAGGACTGCGACGAGGCGTTCTTCGCGGAGACCTGGGAGCGGCTGAGCCACCAGCTCGCGGCCGACGCCCGGCACAAGACGCAAGTGCTGCACCGGCGCGGGCCCGCGGAGGCGTTCGCCGCGGTCTCCCCCGCCGTACGGCTCGACGAGGAGCGCGGGCGGATCGTCGTCGACAAGCTCGTCGAGAGCCGTACGTCCGCGCGGGAGGCCGGTCTGCTGCTGATCCCGACGAGCCTGGGCCGCCCGCACCTGAACGTCCTGCACCGCGAGGGCTGGCGCCCCCTGCTGCACTACCCCGCGCACTCCCCGGCCCCGGACCGGGTGCCCTCGGTCGAACTGCTCACTCTGCGGATGAACGCGCTGTCCCACCCCGTGCGCATGCAGCTGTGCCGCAACCTCGCGCGCAGCGCGTACACGACGACGGAACTCGCCCGCATCCACACCATGTCCGCGCCGGAGATCTCCCGCCACCTCGCCGCCCTCAAGAAGGCCGGCCTCATCACGACCCGCCGGCGCGGCAGATACGTCCTGCACCAGCTGGACGTCGCCCTGGTGGCCCGCCTGGGCAGCGACTTCCTGGAGGGCATCCTCCGCTAGGGCGGGCGCCCTCAGGCGTGGCCCCCGCCCGCGCGCACGAGGCCCGTCTCGTAGGCGAGGACGACGACCTGCACGCGGTCGCGCAGGCCCAGCTTGGTGAGGATGCGCCCGACGTGCGTCTTGACGGTCGCCTCGGACAGCACCAGCCGGGCGGCGATCTCCCCGTTGGACAGGCCCTGGGCGACGAGGATCATCACCTCGCGCTCGCGCTCCGTGAGGCGCTCCAGCTCCTTGTGCTCGGGGGCGCGCCCGGAGCTGGGCAGCATCGGCGCGAACCGGTCGAGGAGGCGGCGGGTCGTGGAGGGGGCGACGACCGCGTCACCGCTGTGCACGGAGCGGATCGCGGCGAGCAGCTCCCCCGGGGGCACGTCCTTCAGCATGAACCCGGAGGCGCCCGCCTTCAGCCCGGAGAACGCGTACTCGTCGAGGTCGAACGTCGTCAGGATGAGCACCTTCGGCGGGTCGGGCTCCTCGCAGATGCGCCGGGTGGCCTCCACGCCGTCCAGCTTCGGCATCCGTACGTCCATGAGGACGACGTCGACCTCCGTGGACCGCACCACCTGGAGCGCCTCGACCCCGTCGCCCGCCTCCGCGACGACCTCCATGTCCGGCTGGGCGGCGAGCACCATCCGGAACCCGGTGCGCAGCAGCACCTGGTCGTCGACGAGCATCACGCGGATCGTCATCGGGTCCTCTTCCGTTTCCATGTCCATGCGTTCGTGTCGGGGCGTTCGTGCCGGGGCGTTCGTGACAGGTGTCAGCAGAGCGTGTCAGTGCGCCGGTTTGAGCGGGAGCAGCACGCTGATGCGGAAGCCTCCTCCGGGGCGCGGACCGGCGTCCAGGGTCCCGCCGACCATACCGACGCGCTCGCGCATGCCGATCAGTCCGTGCCCCTGCCCGTCGGCGCCGCCCTCCTCGTACAGCTCGTGCGGAGCGCCCTTGCCGTCGTCCTCGACGAGCAGGCCGAGGCCGTCGTCGAAGTAGACCAGCCGCACGCTGGCGCCCACGTTCGGGCCGCCGTGCTTGCGCGTGTTGGTCAGCGCCTCCTGGACGATGCGGTACGCGGTCAGCTCGACGCCGCTCGGCAGGGCGCGCGCGGTCCCCTCGACCTTGAAGTCGACGGGCAGCCCGGACCCCCGGCACTGCTGGACCAGGTCCTCGATCTGCTCGACGTCCGGCTGCGGGACGTACTCGCCGCCCTCCCGGTGCTCCCCGGTGCGCAGGACGCCCAGCAGGCGGCGCATCTCCGCGAGCGCCTGGCGGCCGGTCGACGAGATGGTCTCCAGCGCCTTCTTCGCCTGGTCCGGGGCGGCGTCCAGGACGTACGCGGCGCCGTCGGCCTGGACGACCATCACGGACACGTTGTGCGCGACCACGTCGTGCAGCTCGCGCGCGATGCGCGCGCGTTCGGCGGCGACGGCGACCTTCGCCTGCGCCTCGCGCTCGCGCTCCAGACGGGCGGCGCGCTCCTCCAGCTGCGCGAGGTACGCGCGCCGGGTGCGCATCGAGTCGCCCAGCACCCACGCGAGGACGAACGGCACGGTCAGGAAGACGACGGTGACAATGTTGGCGCTCTCGCTCGCGTCGTCCGGCCAGCGCAGCTGCGCCGCCGTCGCCGCGCACACGCCCATGGCGAGCGCCACCCGCGACGCCCAGCGGGCGCCGACCGCCGCGACCGTGTAGACGATCATCAGCATCGCGAAGTTCGCCACGTTGACGCCCACGCCCAGCACGAGCTGCGCGCAGCCCGCGACCGCCGCGAGCACCAGCATGGCCTCCGGCATCCGCCTGCGCAGGGTCATCACCAGGCACAGCGCGACGACCGTCGGCAGCACCACCGGCAGGGAGTTCGTGCGCCCGACCTCGTGGCGCGCCGTCTCCGTGACGAAGGCGAAGCCGAAGAGGACCACGGCCCAGAAGCCGTCCACCCCGGTCGGGTGCCTGCGGAAGAAGTCGTAGAGGCGCTGCACGTAACCCAGCGTAGGGATGCGTGATGCCCCTGTGGGTCAACCGGAGGACCGATCCGCATAGCGCGCGCATACTCCGCAAGGTGGAGGGAGTGATCAGCTGTACGCATAGTCTGGGCGGACGGCCGGGGAGGTGAGAGGCGTGGAGACGGCCTCGTGGCACGGGTGGCGGACGGCCGCCCAGAGGGCCCTGTACGGCCCTGAGGGCTTCTACCGGCGCCCCGAGGGCCCCGCCGGTCACTTCCGGACCTCCGTCCACGCCTCGGCGCTCTACGCCCGCTCCGTGGCCGCGCTGCTCACCCGGGTCGACGAGGCGCTCGGCCGACCGGAGACGCTGGACTTCGTGGACGTCGGCGCCGGCCGGGGCGAACTGGTGACGGGCGTGCTGGCGGCTCTGCCGTACGACGTCGCGGCGCGCACGCGCGCGTGGGCCGTCGAGATCGCCGGGCGGCCCGCCGGGACGGACGAGCGGATCACCTGGACCGCCGAGACGCCGCGCGGCGTCACCGGGCTCCTGTTCGCCAACGAGTGGCTGGACAACGTGCCCCTGGACGTCGTCGAGACGGACGCCGGCGGGGTCCCCCGCGTCGTCCTCGTCGGCCCCGACGGCACCGAGCGCCTCGGCCCGCCCGTGTCCGGCGAGGACGCCGAGTGGCTGGCGCGCTGGTGGCCGCTGGACACCGGGGAGGGACTGCGCGCGGAGATCGGCCTCCCGCGCGACCGCGCCTGGGCGTCCGCCGTCGCCCGCGTCGAGCGGGGGCTCGCCGTGGCGGTCGACTACGCGCACGCGCGGGACTCCCGGCCGCCCTTCGGGACGCTCACCGGGTTCCGCGCGGGGCGCGAGGTCGTACCGGCGCCGGACGGGACGTGCGACATCACGGCGCATGTGGCACTGGACGCGTGCGCGGACGCCGTACCCGTACCGGCGGGCCTGCACACCCAGCGGGCCGCGCTGCGCGCCCTGGGCGTCACCGGCGTACGGCCGCCCCTCGCGCTGGCGTCCACCGACCCCTCCGCGTACGTGCGCGCGCTGGCGGCCGTCGGGGAGGCCGCCGAACTCACCGCGCCGGGCGGGCTGGGCGACTTCGGGTGGCTCGTGCAGCCGGTCGGCATTCCGGACCCGCTCGCCCTCTAGGGAGCGTCGGTCGGGATTCCCGGCCCGCTCACCTGCCGATCCCGCTCACTTGTCGATGTCCCCCACGACGAAGAACATCGACCCCAGGATCGCCACCATGTCCGCGACCAGAGTCCCCGGCAGCAGCTCCGTCAGCGCCTGGATGTTGTTGTACGACGCGGAGCGCAGCTTGAGCCGGTACGGGGTCTTCTCGCCCTTGCTGACGAGGTAGTAGCCGTTGATGCCGAGGGGGTTCTCGGTCCAGGCGTAGGTGTGGCCCTCGGGGGCCTTGAGGACCTTCGGGAGGCGCTGGTTGATCGGGCCGGGCGGGAGGTCCGCGATGCGGTCCAGGCAGGCGTCCGCGAGGGCGAGCGCGTTGTGCGTCTGCTCCAGGAGGGACTCGAAGCGGGCGAGGCAGTCGCCCTCCTGCCGGGTGACGACCCTGAGGACGTCCTGGAGGTCCCCGTACGCGAGATAGGGCTCGTCGCGGCGCAGGTCGAGGTCGACGCCCGACGCGCGCGCGATGGGCCCGCTCACGCCGTACGCGTGCACGGCGTCGGCCGACAGGACGCCCACCCCACGCGTGCGGCCCCGGAAGATCTCGTTGCCGAGGACCAGGTCGTCGAAGACGTCCATCCGGGAGCGGACGGCGGCGACCGCCGCACGCGCGCGGGAGGTCCAGCCGGCGGGGAGGTCCTCCTTGAGGCCGCCGACCCGGTTGAACATGTAGTGCATGCGCCCGCCGGAGACCTCCTCCATCACGTTCTGGAGGACCTCGCGCTCGCGGAACGCGTAGAACACCGGCGTGATCCCGCCGAGTTCCAGCGGATACGAGCCAAGGAACATCAGGTGGTTGAGGACCCGGTTCAGCTCCGCGAGGAGCGTGCGCGTCCACACCGCGCGCGCGGGGACCTCCATGCCGAGCATGCGCTCCACGGCGAGCACGACACCCAGCTCGTTGGAGAACGCCGACAGCCAGTCGTGCCGGTTCGCCAGCATGATGATCTGACGGTAGTCACGGGCCTCGAAGAGCTTCTCCGCGCCCCGGTGCATGTACCCGATGACGGGCTCCGCGTGGACGATCCGCTCGCCGTCCAGCACCAGCCGCAGCCTGAGCACACCGTGCGTGGAGGGGTGCTGCGGGCCGATGTTCAGCACCATGTCGGTGCTCTCCGCCGCCCCGCCGATCCCGACCGTGGTCTCCGTCGTAGGAGTCATGGTTCCAGTCTCCCCTACGTACGCTGGCGGCATGGAGACGGGGAGCGCGCGGGGCGCCGAGAGCGTGGGGGCGGAGCCGGTGTGGACCGGCCTTCCGCCGGGACTGCTGCGGATGCGACGGCTGTTGCTGGTGGTGTGGCTGGGGGGTGCCTCGATCGCCCTGGGGGTGTGCCTGTGGCTTTTCGTCGCCCCCGCGTGGGCGCTGTGCGCGGTCGCGCCGGTGGCCCTCACCGTCTGGGGGTGGGTGCTGCTCGGCCGCAACTGGCGGTCCTGGCGGTACACCGAGCGCGCCGACGACCTGCTGATCAGCCGGGGCGTGCTGTGGCGCGAGGAGACCGTCGTGCCGTACGGGCGGATGCAGCTCGTGGAGGTCACCTCCGGGCCCGTCGAGCGGTACTTCGGGCTCTCCAGCGTCCAGTTGCACACGGCCGCCGCCGCGACCGACGCGACCATCCCCGGGCTCGACCCGGCCGAGGCGGAACGGCTGCGCGACCGGCTCACCGAGCTGGGCGAGGCCCGATCGGCGGGGCTGTGACGACGCCGGACGCGCAGGACGGCGTACGCCTGGAGGCCGCGCCGCCCGGCGAGGCGCCGCCGGTCGTCGAGCACCGGCTGCACCCCGTGACGCCGTTCCGGCGCGCGTGGGCGCCGGTCGCCGTCCTCGCCGGCTGGGCCGTCCACGATCCCGGCCAGGCGCAGGAACAGCTCACCCGGCTGACGTCGACGACCCTGCTGATCGCCATCGCCGTCGTCGTCCCCGCGTCCGCGCTGTACGGGTTCCTCAGCTGGTGGTTCACGCACTTCTCGGTGACCGACACCGAACTGCGCATCCGTACGGGGCTGGTGTTCCGGCGTACCGCGCACATCCGGCTGGAACGGGTGCAGGCGATCGACATCTCCCAGCCGCTCCTCGCGCGCGTGGCGGGCGTCGCGAAGCTGCGGCTCGACGTCATAGGGACCGACGACAAGGACGAACTGGCCTTTCTGGGGGAGCGTCAGGCGCGGGCGCGAGGAGTTCGGCCCGCAGCGCGCGCGCCTGACGCTCCCCCAGA
>NZ_LIRL01000034.1 GCF_001419795.1 Streptomyces niveiscabiei | reverse complement strand
GTCGAACAGGTCTGCCGTCAGGGCGGGTTGGAGGTACCAGTCGCGGTGCCGCCACCCCCATGGGCTGGCGGCACCGCGACTGGTACCTCCAACCCGCCCTGACGGCAGACCTGTTCGACACCAACGGCAACATCGGCCCGACGGTCTGGTGGGACGGCAGGGTCGTCGGCGTCTGGTCCCAGCGCCCGGACGGCGAGATCGCCACCCACCTGTTCGAGAAGGGGATCAGCGCGGCGGCCGTCACGGCGGAGACCGAACGCCTCCAGGAGTGGTTCGGCGACACCCGCGTCCGCGCCAGCTTCCGTACCCCGGTCGAACGCCGCCTGTACGACGGCACCCTCTGAAAGCCGCCGCCCGAAGCCCCCGGAACGGCAAGGAGGTTGCCCTCCGCAGGGCGCCAACCCCCCGTGACCGGTGAGAATTCTGCGAAGCACGCTTTCGTCCGAGACGTGAACGATAAGGTTCTCAGCATGAACGCGCGGTTGGCTTTGCTCGGCACGGTAGGCCCCGGAATCCCGGAGAGCGAAGTCTTCCGACTGGCCCTCCAGCACGCCGTGGCCGAGCTGGGCGCCCTCGGTGGCACGATCCACCTGCGCGGCCTCAAAACCCCGCTGCGCCTGGTCTCCTCGACCGGCCTGCCGTCCACCCTCACCCGCGCCTGGGAGATCGTCGACCACAACGGCCCGCTGGCCCCCGCCCGCGCCCTGCACCGGGGCAGCGGCGTCTGGGACCCGCTCCCCGGCGACACCGCCGACCCCGCCTGGCCCGGCACCGGCCTCGCCGCCCTCCCGCTGTACCGGGGCGAGCACAGCATCGGCGCCCTCACCCTCCTCACCGGCGACTCCGGGCAGCCGACCGCCGCCCAGTGGTCGTACCTGCGCTCCCTCGTCGCCTGGGCCGAGGAACGCATGGGCCAGGCCCCGCCGCTCACCCACCGGCCGCGCGGCGAACAGCACGCCCGGCTGCGCCAGGCCCTCAAGCAGGCCCGCGTCGGCGCCTGGGACTGGGACCTCACCAGCGGCACGCTGAGCTGGGACGAGGCGGCGATGGAGCTGTACGGCACGCGCCCCGCCGACTTCACCGGCCACATCGACAGCTGGATCCGCGTCGTCCACCCCGACGACCTCGCCCCCACCCTCGCCCTCGCCGAACGCGCGGTCCGCGACCACGCCGTCTTCGAGGCCGAGTACCGGGTGCGCGCCCTGGACGGCGGCTGGGGCTGGACCCGCACGCGCGGCAAGGCGACGTACCACGCGGACGGCGAGCCGCACCGGCTCATCGGGATGGCCTGGGACAGCGACGACTCCCGGCCCGGCCGCGACGCCCTCGGCCGCGCCCTGCGGCACATGAGCGACGGCTTCCTCGCCGTCGACGACGACTGGCGGATCACCTTCGCCAACCTGGAGGCCGAGCGCACCCTCGGCCTCACCGAGGAGGAACTCTTCGGCCGCACCCTGTGGGACGTCCCCGCCGTCCGGTACGTCCCCGGCCTCGAACAGCGCTGCCGCAAGGCCGCCGCCGAGGAGAGACCCTCCGAGTTCGACATCCACCCCAGCGACACGTGCCGCCGCTACCACCTGCGCCTCGTCCCCGGCCCCGACGGGCGCACGCTGTACTTCACCGACGTCACGGAGAAGCGCCGCCTCGCCGACGAACGCCGCGCGGGCGAGCGCGCCGCCTCCCGGCGCGCCGCGCGCATCGCCGAGCTGACGGCGGCCCTCGCCAAGGCGACCACCTCCACGGACGTCGTCGAGGCGGTCGCCCGCCGGGTGCTGCCGCCGTTCGCCGCCTCCGGGCTCCTCGTCCAGGTCATCGAGGACGACCGGCTGCACAACGTCGGCGCCGTCGGCTACCCCGACACCTTCCTCACCGAGGTCGAAGGCCGCCGCCGCGTCCCGCGCGACCCCTCCTGGGACGCCGTCACCCACGGCACCCCCCTGTTCCTGTCCACCGCACGCGAACTCGTCGAGCGCTCACCCCAGTTGGCGGGCATGCCCGAGCGCGCCGGGAAGGAGGCGTGGGCGTTCCTGCCGCTCACCGCCTCCGGCAAGACCTTCGGGATCTGCGTCGTCGCCTTCGACCGGCCGCGCCGCCTCACCGACGAGGAACGCACCCTGCTGGCCACCATCAGCGCCCTCGTCGCCCAGGCCCTGGAGCGCGCCCGCCTCTACGACGCCGAGCACACCCGCTCCCGCGAACTCCAGCGCAGCCTCCTGCCGGACGCCCTGCCCGCCCTGCCCGGCGTCACCGCCGCCGCCCGCTACCTGCCCGCAGGACAGGGCATGGACGTCGGCGGCGACTGGTACGACATCATCCCGCTCTCCGGCGGGCAGGTCGCCCTCGTCGTCGGCGACGTCATGGGCCACGGCCTGTCCGAGGCGGTCACCATGGGACGGCTCCGCACCGCCGTGCACACCCTCGCCGACCTGGAACTCCCGCCCGACGAGATCATGGGCCACCTCAACGACATCGTCGGCGCGATGGGTGAACGCTCCTACGTCACCTGCCTGTACGCCCTGTACGACTCCACCACCCAGACCTGTTCCATCGTCCGCGCGGGCCATCCGCCACCGGCGCTGGTCCACCCCGACGGGACCGTCCACTTCCCGGACGACGTCGTCGACCCGCCGCTCGGCGCCGCGAGGCCGCCCTTCGAGACCGTCGAACTCGCCGTCCCCGAAGGCAGCCTGCTCGTCCTGTACACCGACGGCCTGGTGGAGTCCGCGACCCGCGAGGTCGACCAGGGCATGGCCGACCTCGGACGGCTCCTGCGCGCCGCGCACCGCGACGGCACCGCCGCCGACCTCGAAGGGCTCTGCGACCGGCTCACCGCCGAACTCCTCCCCGCCGACCAGCAGGCCGCCGACGACGCCGCGTTCCTCGTCGCCCGGCTGCACGCGCTGCCCGCCGAGCAGATCGCCTCCTGGTGGCTCCCCGACGACCCCCGCGCCGCCGGACAGGCCCGCGGCCACGTCCGCGACCAGCTCACCGCCTGGCACCTCGGCGACCTCATCCCGACCACCGAACTCCTCGTCAGCGAACTCGTCGGCAACGTCGTACGGCACGCGCGCGGCCCCGCCCGCCTGCGCCTCCTGCACGGCACCGACCTCGTCTGCGAGGTCTTCGACGGCAGCCTCACCATGCCGCGCATCCGGCGGGCCACCGACACCGACGAGGGCGGCCGGGGCCTCCAGCTCGTCTCGGCGCTCGCGCACCGGTGGGGGACCCGGTACACGGCGACCGGCAAGTGCATCTGGACCGAACAGCCGGTCGACGGCTCCGGAATCCTTCCCGGGTTCGCCGACGCCGACGGGGCGCAGATACTCCCCGGGTTCGCCGACTTCGACGGAGACCTCGACAAGCTGCCCTTCGGCGACGACTGGTGAACCCCCTCAGTACGCTGGCCCCATGCGCATCTCCGTCTCCTCCGACATGGACGAACCCGTCGCCCGCGCCCTCGTCGCCGAACTGCGGGAACGCGGCCACGACGTGACGTCGTACGGCGCGCTGCGCGAGGGCGCCGACCCCCGGTGGGCCGTCTGCTCCGAGGCCGCCGCGCGGGACGTCGCCGAGGGGCGCGCCGACCAGGCCGTCGTCTGCTGCTGGACCGGCACCGGCGCCTCCATCGCCGCGAACAAGGTCCCCGGGGTGCGCGCCGCCCTGTGCACCGACGCCTACACCGCCGACGGCGCCCGCCGCTGGAACGACGCCAACACCCTCGCACTGAGCCTGCGCCTCACCTCCGAGCCCCTCCTCAAGGAGATCCTCGACGCCTGGTTCACAGCCGGGTCCAGCGAGGACGCCGAGGACCGGGAGAACGTCGACCACGTGACACGACTCGACACCCGCTGACCCTCTCGACCTGACAGCAGTCACCCGGCCACCGTAACGGGACGGTGTGAACCCGGTCATGCGTGTTCCGCCGCAGAACGGGCAGACGGATTCCAGGAGTTCCCATGGTGCGCCGATGCGCCCGAAGAGGCGTACGGCAAGGGGCGGTTGGGGTCGGACAGGGCTCAGGGGTTGCCGTACGGCACGCGGCACAGGGGCGGGGCGCACGGCCGGGGCGTCCGGCGCAAGGGTAGGGGCAGGGCGCCGGGGCGCGTGCGCCCTGGCCCGGTCCGGCACCGGGCGCCTACTGTGGCGCCACAGCCCTGCGGCGCGGGACCGGCGGGGCACCCCGCACGAGCCCCGGAGCCCTGGCAGCCGCCCGACCGGCCGGGCCCGCACCCCGGGCCCGCGCCCCCACGGCCGTCGGCCTACGGGACCCGGGCACCCCGCGCGACAGGCACCACCCGTGACACCGCACGCGCCGAGGCGCCGACCGTCCGACGCCGCGAGCGCGCGTCGAGAGCATCTGGAGGCCGCTGTGTCCCGACCCCGCATCGCCCTGATCGCCGACCCCACGTCGCCCGAAGGCTGCCGGGACTACCTCGCCGAGGCGGTCGAACTGCTCACCGGAACCCCGCCCGTCCGCGTCGACTCACGGCACTTCGCGACCGGCGGCGCGGGCCGCGCCGACCGCGACGACGGCCGGTTACGGCTGCGGGTTCCCGGGGAGGGCCTCGACCTCGTGCCCGACGTCGTGGTCCTCTACGAGATCCCGCCGCACCGACGCGCCGAACTCGCCGGCTTCCAGCGGCTGCTGGAGGAGTGCGACGTCGTCACCCTCGGCACCGGCCCCGACGCCTGGCGCACGGCCACCGAGAAGAACCTGACCGTGGAGCGCTTCCGGCGCGACGGCGTCGCCCAGATGGAGACGGTCGTCCTGTCGCGGCCGACCCGGGACGAAGCCCAAGGCGCCTTCGAGGAGCTGGGCGGCGACACCTGGGCCCGCCCGGTCGTCGGGACCGGCGGCAACGACACCTTCCACGTCAACAGCCTGGAACGGCTCGCCGAGGCCGCCGCCTACTACGCCGGGCAGGACACCGACTGGCTGCTGTCGCGCGACGCGGGGAACGTCACCGCCGACGGCCTGCGCCACCAGTTCCGCGTCTTCGTCCTCGGCTCGCGGATCGTGCACGCCCGCGAGCACCTCCAGCCCGAGGACGACACGCCGTGCAACACCTGCCGGGGCGCGACCCCGGTGCACCTGGGGGCGCACGGACTGCCGCCCCGCCTCGCCGAGTTGGCGATCGCGGCGACCGCCTCGGTGGGACTGCCGTTCGCCGGGGTCGACCTCGCGGTGGAGAACGGCGGCGTCGTCTTCGAGGTCAACGTGCAGCCCGCCTTCGTGGACGGCGAACTCCCGCTGGTCGCCGTCCCGTACATCGAGGCCCACCTCGAAGCCCACGCCCTGGCCACCGGCGCCCGCCACGGCGCGACGCGGGTGCCGCTGGGGCGCGGAGACAGGCTCCCGTCCCGGTGACGTGACATGACGGCCGGAGCACCCGACCGACGTGCTCCGCCCTGACCGTCACCGGGACGGGGTCCAACTGCCCCGGCCTGCGGGGGAGTCGGACCGTATCCGCACAGAGGAAAGCGGCGCGGCCGGGAGTCGATCCCGGCCGCGCCGCCGCGTTCGGAAGGCGCGCTGTGCTGAATGCCGTCAGTAGGGAAGCGGACGGCCCGACGGCGTCCGCAGGTCCTGCGGCTCCGGTCGGCGGGGTCCACGGGGATGCCTGTTCAACTGGATCCTCTTCACGTCCGCCTCCTCGTCCCCCGCAGCACGGTCCGGCTCGCGTCCCGTGCGCTCGGGCGTGTTGACCTTCTTGGGGCCGGTCATCCCCATCTCCCGGCCGGAATATGCCCG
This sequence comes from Streptomyces niveiscabiei, assembly GCF_001419795.1. Taxonomy (GTDB): domain Bacteria; phylum Actinomycetota; class Actinomycetes; order Streptomycetales; family Streptomycetaceae; genus Streptomyces; species Streptomyces niveiscabiei. The sequence goes on along the minus strand of NZ_LIRL01000034.1, from coordinate 4,847 downwards.
TGGGTCCCCTCGAATGTGTGCAGGTCGGGGCGCACGCTCCGATGAGCCTGCGCCGCCTCTCTTGACGTGTACTTGGCCAAGTGGGTTTATGGGAGCGCTCCCATCTCTTCTGTCCCTAGCCTGAACCTCTTGGCGCTCACTTACTGGAGCCGCAGTGAGAACACCCAGAGCCCTCTTCCGGAAAGTGCTGGCCGCTCTCCTCGGAGCCCTCCTGCTCGGCGCGCTGGCCCCGGCCGCCGTCCAGGCAGCGGCGGCACCGCGCGTGAAGGCGACCGGCCTGCACATCAGCAACGGCCGCCTGCTGGAGTCCAACGGGAACGACTTCGTGATGCGCGGCGTCAACCACGCGCACACCTGGTACCCGACCCGCCTCGACCAATCCCTCGCCGACATCAAGGCGTTCGGCGCCAACACCGTCCGCGTCGTCCTCGCCGACGGCCACCGCTGGACCGCGAACACCGCCTCCGACGTCGCGAACGTCATCGCCCAGTGCAAGGCCAACCGCGTCATCTGCGTCCTGGAGGTCCACGACACCACCGGCTACGGCGAGGAGTCCGCCGCCGGCACCCTCGACCAGGCCGCCGACTACTGGATCGGACTCAAGAGCGTCCTCGCCGGACAAGAGGACTACATCGCCATCAACATCGGCAACGAGCCCTGGGGCAACACGAACCCGGCCGGCTGGACCGCCCCCACCATCGCCGCGATCCAGAAACTCCGCAACGCCGGCTTCCAGCACCTCCTCATGGTCGACGCCCCCAACTGGGGCCAGGACTGGCAGGGCGTCATGCGCGCCAACGCCCAGTCCGTGTACGCCGCCGACACCACCGGCAACCTCATCTTCTCCATCCACATGTACAGCGTGTTCGACACGGCGGCTGAGATCACCGACTACCTGAACGCCTTCGTCACCGCCAGACTCCCGCTGCTGATAGGCGAGTTCGGCGGCCCCGCCGACCAGTACGGCGACCCCGACGAGGACACGATGATGGCGACCGCGCAACAGCTCAAGCTGGGCTACCTGGCCTGGAGCTGGAGCGGCAACACCGACCCGATCCTCGACCTCGCCCTCAACTTCGACGCGAACAACCTGAGTTCGTGGGGACAGCGGATCTTCAACGGCGCCAACGGCATCGTCAGCACCTCCAAGGAGGCGACGATCTTCGGCGGCGGACCCGGCGGCGACACCCAGGCGCCGACCGCCCCCGGCACACCCACCGCCTCGGCGGTGACCGGGAGTTCGGCAACCCTGACCTGGGCCGCGTCCTCCGACAACGTTGGCGTGAGCGCGTACGACGTCGTCCGGGTGAGCGGCACCACGGAGACGCCGGCCGCCGCGTCCACCACCAACTCGGCGACCGTGACCGGGCTTTCGGCCTCGACGGCGTACACGTTCGCGGTGTACGCCCGGGACGCCGCCGGGAACCGCTCCACCCGGTCGGGGACCGTGAACGTGACCACGGGCCCGCCCGCCCCCGGCCAGTCCTGCTCCGTCGGCTACCGGGCGGTGGGGGAGTGGCCCGGCGGCTTCCAGGGGGAGATCGTCGTCAAGAACACCGACACGACCGCGATCAGCAACTGGACCCTCGGCTTCTCCTTCGCCGACGGGCAGACCGTCAGCAACATGTGGGGCGGCACGGCCACGCAGTCCGGCGGGGCCGTGACCGTGAAGCCGGTCGGCTACACCGCGAACATCCCGGCGGCGGGCTCGGTGACCGTCGGGTTCATCGCCAGCAAGGGCGCCACGAACAGCGCTCCGGCCGCGTTCACGCTCAACGGCACGGCCTGCGCGAAGAGTTGACGGACGGTCATGCGGGCCGGGGCGAGCGCGGAACGCCCCGGCCCGTGTGACGGGCTCGATCCGAGCCGCCTTCGGGGGAGGGGCCCCGGCCCGCCTGGCTCAGTCTTTCGCGGACGCCTTCTTCTTCGCGGCGTCCTTCTGCGCGGGCCCCTTCCTGCGGCCCCAGCGCGGGCTGAGCCGGGAGCGTTCCACCTTCTCCAGCGGGTCGTCGGCGGGCGTGTGGTCGCTCCACGACTCGTACCCGGCGAACGGGTCCTCGGCCACCTGCCGGGCCGGGTCCGCGCGGCGCAGGGTCAGCGTGTCGGTGTCGGGGCGCGCCTGGCCGGTGACCGAGGCGGGGAGCATGACGAGGGACGTCGTGCCCGACCGGGCGGCGGACGGCCGCAGTTGGACGCGGACGCCGTGGCGGTGGGCGAGCCGGCTCACCACGAAGAGGCCCATGTGCTGGGAGGCGGTCGCGTCGGGGGCGGGCGGGTCGGCGAGCTTGCGGTTGATCGTCGCGAAGTCCTCCGGGCGCAGCCCGATGCCCTGGTCGTGGATCTCGACCATGACCCCGCCGTCCGGGAGCCGTGTCGCCAGCACCCGCACCGGCGCCTTCGGGGACGAGAACGACGTGGCGTTCTCCAGGAGTTCGGCCAGCAGGTGCACCAGGTCGGTGACGGCCGGGCCGCCGATCTCGACGTCCGGGACGCCCGCGAGCTCGATGCGCTCGTAGCTCTCCACCTCGGAGGAGGCCGCCCGCACCACGTCCACCAGCGGCAGCGGCCGGTCCCACAGCTGGCCCGGCGGCTCCCCGCCGAGGACGAGGAGGTTCTCCCCGTTGCGCCGCACGCGGGTGGCGAGGTGGTCGAGGCGGAAGAGGTTCTCCAGTTGCTGCGGGTCGGTCTCGTGGTCCTCCAGCTCGCCGATCAGCGCGAGCTGACGCTCGATCAGGGACTGGTTGCGGCGCGACAGGTTGGTGAAGATGGCGTTCACCTGCCCCCGCAACCTCGCCTGGACGGCGGCGAGTCGGGCCGCCTCGCTGTGCACGTGGTCGAAGGCGCGGGCGACCTCGCCGATCTCGTCCGTGGAGGTGATCGGGATCGGCGTCACCCGGGGGTCGACGGTGTGCGGGTCGTTCTGCGACAGTCTGCCGATCAGCTCGGGGAGCTGGTGCTCGGCGATGTCGATCGCGGAGGCGCTCAGGCTGCGCATGGCCCGGCTGGTGAGGCGGGCCATCCAGGCCGCGAACAGGAACGCCAGCAGGATCGCCGCCAGCACCACCGCGCCGGTCAGGATCGCGTCGTCGCGCGCGTCGTCCGCGATGGCCCGGGCGTTGGTGAGCGCGCTGTCCACCAGTTGCACCTGGACGCTGCGGTAGGCGTCGAAGCCGAGCGTGGACGACGCGAAGAACGACTCGGCGGTGATGCCCTCCTTCGCGAGGTCCTCGACCGGCGCCCCCGAGGAGATCCGCTCGACCATCGTGGCGATCGTCGGCGGCGGCACGTACGTCCGCCCGGCCGCCTTCGCCTCGGCCGCGGCCCGCGCGTTGCGCTCCTGCCCGCGCGCCTGCGCCGTCGCGAGGGCCTGCTGGAGGCGGGTCGTGTCGTCGGGGGTGCCGGCCGCCGCGTACTCGCGCAGCGCGACCTGTTCCAGATAGGCGTACGAGCTGAACGCGGTGAGCTGGCCGGCGAGTTCGCCGCGCGCGAGCTTGTCGCGGTCGCCGACGAGGAGGTGGGTGCCGATGGACCGGATCAGCGACTCGGCGGCCTGCGTGAGGGAGATCGCGTACAGGGAACGGCCGAAACTCGACTGGTTGGAGCGGCCGTACCCCAGCTCGTTGGAGATCTCCATCAAGGGGTGCTGGACGGCGTAGTAGCTCTCCTCGGTCTGCACGCCGGTGGTCTGCTCGGTGAACGCGGCGGTCCGCACCTGCGGCAACTGCCGCTCCCCGGCCCGCACGAGAGCGACCCGGCGGATCAACCGGCCTTCCTGCGGCATCCGTTCGACCGCCTCGGCGAACGCCTTCGCGTCCGCGTCGGTCACCCGGCGCGCCTCGGCGACGACCGGCGCGTCCCGCTGCCCGCTCAGCAACGGGACGACGGAGACGTCCCGTTCGTTGATCGCGTCGCTCGCGTACTGGCTCGCCGCGCGCACCAGCTCGGCCACCCGGACCGCGTCGTCGGCGGCCCGCCAGGTCTCCAGCGAGTCCCGCACCCGGACCCCGCCGAGCACCAGGGTCACCAGCACCGGGATCAGCAGCACGGCCCGCAGGCGCCTGGCCACCGGCCAGTTGCGGGTGAGCGACGTCCGCGCGGGCTTCTGCGCGGGCCCTCTCCGGGGCTCGGCCGCCGGGGCGTCGGCTGAGGTGTTCGGCAAGTGCGTCCCATTCGGTTCCGAGCCGTCACGCGTCCGGGCAGGGTGGGGCGGGGCTCGATCTGATCTGGCCAATTCTTAGCATCGAGCGATCGTCGATGTTCATCGTTCGGCCCAAGCCGTCCAAGTTTCACACAACCCGGTCGATCTTCACGACCTGCGTGTCAGGTCGCCGCCCGGTCAACCGGAACGCAGCGCTCCCCACGTCGAACGGTCCACCGAGCCCGTCGCCTTGAGCCCCGCCGAGTCCTGGAAACTCCGTACCGCCGCCTCCGTGCCCGCCCCGTAGCTGCCGTTCTCGCCGCCGACGTCGTACCCGCGCGCGACCAGCAGACACTGCGCCTGCTGCACCTTCTTGCCGCTGTCGCCGGGCCCGACGGGGCCGTTGCCCGCGTAGTACGAGCAGCCCGCGGGCTGCGGCTCGGGGTCGGTGGACGGGGACTCGGCGCCCGGGGTGGTACCGGGGTCGACCACCCCGCCGCTCGGGCCCGCCGAGGGCGTCGGACCCGCCGATACGGTCTCCTCGTCCGCCGCGCCGTCGGGCGTGGGCACGCTGGGGCCGCCCCCCGGGTCGGCGGGGTCCGAGGCCGAGCGGTCACCGGAGATGGTCTTCGTCGCGCTCGGCTCGCCCGAGCCCGAAGCGCCGGCACTCGGTGAGGTGCCGCCGCTGGTCACGACGCTGTTCTTCGGC